>CAZQLG010000123.1:0-7704 GCA_964594105.1 uncultured Desulfococcus sp.
CCATTTTTTTATTTTTATTCCAGATATTGGCCATAGCTACCCTCTGTGGCCGGATTGATTTTTCATCCTCTGCCATTATTTCAAAATTTGACAACCTCTTTCCTTTTGCCTCAATCCGGCTGGATGAATTTTCAAATGGATTTAAGCTGTTTCTCAAAATGGACCACCTGATCATTTTCAAACAAATACCCACCCCTGCCATTATTTCATTTTTATTTTCCCTGACCTATCTATCCGTCCGGTTTTTGAGAAACAGAGACATACTGCTTGCCGGATATGTCGGCAGCCTTGCGGCCGTTTTTCTGTCAGCAGCCGCCAACCAGCCGGAACCAGCTTCGGTTGTGTTCCACCTCACAGCAGGGATGATACTAATTTTAACAAATGTTGAAGCTTCCTTTTTTATGGCTTATAATGATGAATTGACCGGTCTGCCCGGGCGGCGAAGCCTGAATGAAAGCATGATGAATCTGGGGAAAAAATATGCCATTGCCATGATGGATATTGATCATTTTAAAAAATTTAATGACACATACGGACATAAAACCGGCGATGAGGTATTAAGGGTCGTTGCTACCCGGTTAAAGGAAATATCCGGCCAGGCAAAAGTATTCCGGTATGGCGGTGAAGAATTTACCGCAATTTTTCCGGGGAAATCAGTTAAAGAGAGCATTCCCTATCTTGAAAATTTCAGAAAAACACTTGAATCCAGCCAATTTGTTGTCCGCCTGCGCACACGAAAACAAAGTACGCCGCTAAAGCGGGGGCAAGGGCCGAATACGAGACAAAAACAAGTACGAATAACCATTAGTGTTGGGGTATCAGAACCGGGTAAACAATCCCCTACCCCGGAAAAAGTCATCAAGGCGGCGGACAAAGCGCTATACAAAGCCAAAAAAACCGGGCGCAACCGGGTTTGCCGCTAATTAAAAACGGTACGCAATAGCAAACCGATAAAATAATCCGTCTTCGATAACAAAAAAAGGAAACAACAGATGAATGCTTTATTCTTTTCAATGGTGTACCTGATTCCAATCAGCGTGTATTTGGGCTACTGGCTGGGAGGGATTTATACCTTTACAACACCCTTTTTAGTTTTTGGCATTGGACCGGCCCTGGATTTTATTATTGGAAAATATACGCGCAACCCATCTGACGAAGAAGAAAAAAAACTTGAAGCCGATAACCGGTATAAAATGGTGACCATCTTGTGCGTACCGATCCAGGTGGCAGTTTTTTTCTGGGGCGCTTATGTGGTCTGTTATGGTAATTTATCGGCCCTGGAACGGGTCGGTTTTATTCTCTCTATCGGCATATCATCCGATATTCTGGGGCTTAGTGCGGCCCATGAACTGGCCCATCGAATAAATGAAAAATTCGAGCCAATGCTTTCTAAAATCATGTATTGTACAGTATTTTACATTCATTTCGGGATGGAACATGTTGTAGGACATCATAACCGGGTGGCCACCCCTGAAGATCCGGCAACCGCACGTCTGGGAGAATCCTTTTATGCGTATTTTCCGCGATCCGTTTTTGGCGGGTTTAACAGTATATGGGAGTTTGAAGCCAATCGAATGAAAAAACAAAATAAACCGGTTTGGAGCATGAGCAATCCAATGGCCGTCGCACTCCTGATCCAGGCGGCCTTTACAATTCTCATTGCCGTGGTATTCGGCGGAATGGGTATTTTTTATCTTTTTGCACAAAGTTTTATCGCGATTTTTTTAGTTGAGAATGCCAATTACGTGGTGCATTATGGATTGTTGCGCAAAGAAATCACGCCGGGACAATATGAACCCGTCCGGCCCTGGCATTCCTGGAATTCCAGCAACTGGCTGTCCAACTATTTTCTATTTAACATACAGCGCCACTCCGACCATCATTACAAACCCGGCCGCCGCTATCAATTACTGCGACATTATGATGAAGTTCCCCAACTACCGACCGGGTATGCCGGAATGATTATACTGGCACTCATTCCTTCGTTATGGCGAAAAATCATGGATCCACGGGTTCTGAAATTCAGACAAAGACAAAAACCGGATACATAAGGGTTATCAGGGTGCCAGCGTTAATATCCCGGACTTCGTATTCAAATCCATCCGGAAACGATTTAAATAATTCAGGCCCAAAAGACCAAAACCGGATTGATCCGGCATATCAAGAACATATGCCGTGATATTATATTCCACCCAGCCATCGAGTTGAATTGATTGAAGAATAATTTGCGGTGCCTCAATCATGCCGCCGGCAGTTGTCAGTTTTCGCAACGGGGTTGAACCATCTATTTCAACACCTAACTTTCTTGCAGCAGCCCATGGAATGGTGACCATTGAAGCGCCGGTATCGACAATAAAATTCTGGCGCAAACGATTATTTAACACACCGGTAACCGGTATCCGGCCAGCACCCGGAGAAAACCGGACCACAATTTTATTTTCCTGAAATTTTAATTCCTTGATTTGTCCTTCCAGAATTCTCACCTGATCTGTTAAATCAATCGGGAATCGATGAGAATTAAGTATTTCTTCTGCCGTCTCCCAATCATTAAAAACCAGTGCCAGCTTAACGCCCAACAAGTGAAACGCAGGATCATCAATCAAAGAATCGGCCACCTGCTGATAAGCCGCCAAGCCTTTTGAATACGCGCCTTCATCCATCAGGCGGGTCAGCCATTTTCGATATAATGCTTTGCGAAACTGTCGGATTTGGTACGCCTGGCTGTCATTAAAATCCCCTGCCCCTGCAAGCACGTACTCTATAACATCAATGGAATATTCCGGGCCGTTGATCTGATCGCCAAACGTCAAAACATCAATCAAAAAAGAGCCGTCCCCGATCGCAGACAATACCTTACTGTCAAAAACAGATACCACCTCATGGAGATTTCCTTCTTCAATTATTTGTGAAATAATGGAACGCATTATTGCAATCACGGCTTTGGATTTCAGGTGAGCGGGCGTATCGTCGTCAATCAGCATCGGCTCTAAACGAAATCCGTTTACAAATGATTCCAGCTGGGTAACAGGGCTTAGATCCTTTTGTGAATACGCGATGATAAACTGTTCTTCTCGACTGTTTTGAAATGTCAGGCGATAAAAATCATAAACACTTAATTCAACCACCAGGTTTGATTCGTCCGGTCCCTTCCAAAGATACCCGCCGCCGATTAAATCACCGAATGACCAGCCCACAATTTTTTGGTCCTGAATCAAAACACCTGGCTCATCCATGGATTCAGCCAGGAGAATATGATAAAAATTCTGCTGCCCGGAAAGAATCGACACCTCAGTCAATTCAGTGCTCTTTTCCGTGACAATGGACATCCAGGTCATCGGGCGGTCCGGTTTTGCAGGAGATAGCAATGAACCGGATATCTGATTAATATTTTCAAATTGCCAGATACCGATATCATCATGATCCCCTAAAATGCCACCGAAAATTTCCAGCGCATCGCCTTCGGCAAAATGAAAATACCAGCTGTACCCCCCCACACAAAGTTGGGCAGGGATTGCGATCCATCCGCTTTCCGAAACCGCCGCCGGTAGCCGGGAAATCTGGTTTCCGGAAATATCATAAATAATCACGGTACCAACGGATATGGTAACGGCCGGTGATTCCGATTTCGCAATTGAAAATAAATTATGAGAAAAATTGAAAGAATGCGTTGATTGCTGATTTTCAGGATTCAGGCTTTTACCAAAATCCGGGGTACTGCCAATGGGGGCGGTGGGTTTAAAAAAAGTGATATACGCAACCGTAGAAAAAACCAGAACGGACATTATTAAAAATAAAATCAAACTTTTATAATAATGACTGCCTGTCCGGAGCCTTGCGCCACAATTCGGGCAATACGTAAAATATGATTTGACTGATATTTGACACCTGGCGCATTTTATCATCTGGCTAAATGAATATACTCCTGCCATCTTAGGTTGCTCCTCAAAAAACCGGCCGCATAATTATAAATTATGAAACCAATAAAAGAAAGGATGGATGAACACTGGTCCCCAATTTCTTTTAAAAACCCATATTCCGTCATCAATTGTCAAAAGCGTTTCATGGTGACGAATGACCACTATTTGAAAAAATAACGTATCAATCCTTTCAAAAGATTATGAATGAGTTATTTGGAAGCGTTTCATGGTGACGCATCACCCCTGTTTGATAAAACAACTTATCAACTATTTCAAATTGTTTGACTTTTGTGTTACACAACATTAAAATACTAATATTTTGAGGTGTTACCCTTCTCACACCAACGCATGCACAACCGAAGGAAAATACAATGAATCGACATCCTGCCCGGTCCGCCTTTTTAATCGTTTTTTTTATTTTCACTGCCTGCATTTCAGTAAATGCCGCTGAAAATGCAAACAATCGGCCGGATATAATTATAAAAATCAGCCGACTGCACCAGGCAATGGATGTCATCGACAACATGGCTGCGGTGGATATTGACCAGCCGACATCTGCGCCATCATTTTTGCTTCGGTCCGTCCTGTTTGGAACCGATTGGATTGATCCGGCCCGATCCATTGTTATCGGGATAAACTTCGAGGACATGAGCAGCAATGCAAAACCGGTTATGGCGGCCCTGATTCCCTATATCCGGCAAAATGAAGATTTCCATATTTCATATGGTGCCGTATCAAAAATTGATCATTATCTTATCTCTCTGCCCCCGGGAGAGGGCGGCGTCGTTAGCAATCAAATGGCGCGTGATCTTGCCCGGGCATCGTTGAAAAAACAAGACGGACTGCTGACAATGGAACTCGCTGCCAGTCAACTATTGAAAAAGGCGGACAGCCAAATCCAGAAAATGCTGCTGGAGCTTGACAGCAAGATGGGGAATCAGACAACTTCACCTGATGATCTCACACCGGAAGATATCAATCAATTATTAAATGGCCTGATCAAAGCAGCCAAACAGCTAGAAACCTTTTCAATGGGAATCAATATCTCAGCGTCTGAATTAATTATTTTTTCCGATGCCCTTGCCCTTAAAAAAACAGACCTTTCAAAACTATTTACCCGCAGTGCGGCAAGCAAAACCAGCCATATGGGAACATACACGCCAAGACATCAGATCAACTTCAAATCCACCAGTTACGATTTCAAAGGCATGATCACTTTTTTTAATGAAATTTTCGGTGAATTCTACAAAAAAATCGGGCTGGATTTGACCAATATGGAAAGCATGGCATCGCACTTTACCGGAGAAGTGGCTGGCGGAATGTCATTTAACGATACGGGCATGGATATTGAAATGATCGCGGTTCTGAATGATGCTGAAAAAACAGGCACCGAATTTCTATCGTCCGTCTATCTACCCTGGATGATGGATTATGGGCAAAAAATGGCACACTTTTATAATCAGCAAACCCCGGGTAAACCGATCAAAAATATCTTTTCGAAAACACCTGAAAGCAATCTGATCGGGAATAAAGTATTCGGGATCAATTGTGAAATACCGATAGCCCTGTTGGACAATACGGCAGCAGATAAAATAACATTCCAGCTGCGCACAACAGTGGTTGATAACCTGCTCCTGACCGCTTCAAATGATAATCGTTTAAAACAATTGATAAAAATTTCATCTACGCTTGAGAAGCAACCCTATGACGGGCCATTGATGAAAATGGATTTCGACCTGGGCGCTTATCTTAACGCCGTCCAGAAAATGATTCCCGAGGCAAAATCCGGCATGAATGTGAATTTATCAAACCTGGGGAGCATTATTTACACATTTGATATCGGAAAAGGAACACTCAGCAATAAATATGTCTTTCAGATTGATGATATCAGATCGATGGTTTCGGCATTTAAACAAGCCAATGCCGCATCTCTGGGTGCTGAAAATGAGGGTGCTGAAAATAAAAATATATATGGTACAAATCAGTCTTTCTCACAATCTGCGCCGACAATGCGTCAGCCTTCACAAAAAGGGCAACAATCAACACCTAAAAAAAAGAGCCCTGATGAACTCTGGCTGGACAAAGGATTGCTTTATGCCACTTACGGCAATGATAAAGAAGCGATAAAATTCTATAAAAAATCACTCCAAATTGCGCCGAACAATACCCGGACCCTTTTTAATATTGGCCTTTCCTACACGGCCCTGGGGAATTACGACAAAGCCATCATTGCTTTAAACCAGGCATTATCACTGGCCCCGAATAATGGCGATTACCACTATGGGATGGGCTGGGTTTACCTGTTAAAAGGCGAATCCAGCAAAGCCATAGCGTATATCCAGACCGCCGCCGATCTCGGCAACCCGGATGCCCGGAAGTATCTCCTGAAAAACAAATAATTAAAATCACCTTAAGGGTTCACGAAATAATAAGTTCACAATTTTGGGAGTTGAGGCGCCCGGCTGGCAAGGCGCGAGGAGGGCGAATACTTTACGTATTCAACCGACGAGCAACACAGCCAGGCGGGATGCATCGGCTTACAAAATGTGAAGTTATTTTTGAGTGAGCCCTAAGCAGCATAACAATCAATCCAACGCGTGTTTTTACTGCGCCGGCAAAATCACGTTTGATGTTTTAACGTATCGCTTAAGAGGCAAAAATGAAAATACTGATTGTTGATGATGACCCGTCAAATTTATCCCTGATGAAAACGATACTTGAAAATAACGGCTATGAAGTTGAACAGGCCATGAATGGCGAAAAAGCGCTTGAAGCATTAACGTCAGAAAACATCGACCTGATCATATCAGATATTCTTATGCCGGTGATGGATGGGTATCATCTATGCCAGGAATGCAAAAACAACAATAAATTGAAAAGCATTCCGTTTATTTTTTGTTCAGGAACATACACGGACAAAAAAGATGAAGATCTGTCTATTAAATTCGGCGCCGAAGCGTTTATTGCCAAACCATTTCATAATGAACAACTTTTAAATACCATATCCCGGGTGATTGAAAACGCATTCAATGGAAAGGTTAATATTCCCGGATCTCAAAAGAATGATCAAAAAGAGGTATATAAATTATACAATGAACGACTGATCAATAAACTGGAAGAAAAAAAGCTGGCTCTGGATAAGGAAAAAATGGTCCTTGAAATGGAAGTGGCTGAACGCATAAAAATTGAAGACCGATTGCGAAAAAGTCGCGATTTTGCGGAAAGCCTTTTTAATGCCGCACCGGGCATCGTGCTGATCCTTGATACAGAGGGCCGCATCATCCGGTTTAATCCATACATGGAAATGATTTCCGGATATTTATTGAAAGATGTGAAAGGCAAATACTGGATCGATGTGTTTTCCCCTGAAAACGACAGCATTAATTTTTCCAACGCATCGTCTCAAAAAAATAATCAGGAAGTCCCTACGGGAAACATGTCCTCAATCATCACTAAAACCGGCGAAAAACGCGAAATCGTGTGGTTTGATTCCACATTAAAAGATGAAAACGGTAAAATCATCGGACTTCTGGCTGTCGGGCAGGATATCACCCTCCAGGTAAAAATTCAGAAAAACAATCTTAAAGCCAAAACGCATGGGGCGGTTGAAAATTTTTCAGAAAATTTCTTCCGGGATTTTGATAAAATAACGTCAGTCTTGTTAGATAACATTTCACAACTGGAGAAAGAAATTGATACCAGGGATCAAAAAAGCGATTATTTGAAAAAAATTAAAGAGGCTGCGCTTTGTGCAAAAAAATTAACTTCCAGGATATCGTCAAAAAAA
>CAZQLG010000124.1:0-7681 GCA_964594105.1 uncultured Desulfococcus sp.
CATCAAATTTATTTATTCCCGGGGCGTTTCCCCGGGCTGATATGTCCTGCCCTTTCAGGGCTTTTTTACTGAGATGGTCATTGTAAAATTCTGTAGAGCAGGTCATCGTGCCTGTTGATGATCGATAGGGGCCTGGCTATGGTAATTTCGACATCTTTTTATAATCAATCGCCTTGGCATAGTCTTTCAGATTTTTATTGGTAATGCCTTTACCCTCAATCGATACCAGAAAACGGTTGGCAACAACGATCTGGACGTCACCGTTTTGGGTGTTGGGGTTAAATTTGACTATTGCCTTCTGCTTTCCAATGCGTTCCATTTTTCCGCCATCTGCCGTAGCAAACATAGGGTTTGACATCATCATCAGCACCCCCTGCAGCATTGGTGAATCCGCCATGATTTGAATCTGGATCGAACTGGTGCCTTTGCTGTATTGACGCTCGGCAGTGATGCCGCCGCCCATCATGGCGGAACTGGCTGCCTGGGATGTCGCGATTTTGGCACTCCATCCTTTGAGCGGTTCCGGGAAAAAGGTTTCCAGGCCGGAACTTTTTTTCTGCTGAATCAGCTGTTCGGCAAAATTCAAGCTGTCCACGGCATCCGAATACTGACCATCCTTGTAGTATTGAAGTGCCTCATTCATATAATCGGTGACATCATCGGCGTATGATGTGGCGGAAAAAGAAAAAATGACAACGGATAAAACAGCCAGAACAAGCATGGTTTTTGAAAATTTCATTATTTATTTCTCCTCTAAAAATATTGTTAAATGTTTTTTTACGTTTCCAGTTCGATAATTTTAGGGGTAATTCTGCCGTCTTCGATTTCCAAGATACCCACTGAAATCGGCAGTGTGAATCTTCTGGGACCCGCGCTGCCCGGGTTGATGAATAAAACACCGTCTCTATACTTTATTTGAGGTCGGTGTGAATGACCCGACACCACCACTTCAAAACCGGCTGCCGCCGGGTCTAAATCCAGTTGAGAAAGATCGTGAAGTACATAGATGGAAATTCCATTTATTTCAACAATTTTATATTTGTGAAGGGTGGCGCCATAGGGATTTCTGTCCATGTTGCCGCGTACCGGAAATACGGGCGCAATGGTTTTTAGTATGTCGATGATATTCGGTGTGTCAATATCACCGGCATGAATGATGATATCAGAATCTGCTAAAGCTTCTACGGCGCTGTCTCTTAAAAGGCCGTGGGTATCTGAAATCAATCCAATGCGTTTGAGTGTGTCATCCATTTTTTGGTTTGGAACCCGTACAAATTAAGGGGATCATTTTTTATTGCCGAAAAATTAGATATATAGACGAATTAATTTTTTGTATCAACCCGGAAAATAAAAAATCAGTTTTTACCTGGCTATAAAATAAATTGTCAACCAGGAAGTTCAGGGTTCTAAAATATGTGTTTTTCCGAATTCCGGCACAATGAAATCCGTTTCCGGAATCTGTTTGTTTTTTAATGCTTTTTTCAGGTCAATAACCGGTTGATCAATGCCTTCATAGGTGAGCTGAAAAGTCCCGAAATGAATGCCCATGCTTTTTTTGCTGTTTAAATCCATGTGCGCTGCAACTGCGTCTTCAGGGTTCAAATGGGCGATTTCCATAAACCAGCGGGGTTCATACGCGCCGATAGGCAGAAGGGCCAGCATGAAATCTCCATGGATTTTGCGGGCTTTTTTAAAATGGGGGCCGTAACCGGTATCACCGGCAAAATAAATATTACCCAGCCGGGTTTTGATTACAAATCCGCCCCACAGGGTTTTATTCTGGTCCAGGATACCCCTTCCGCTGCGGTGTTGGGTTTCTGTAAAAACAAATTCAATGTTTTTATATTGAACGGACTGTTCCCAGTCCAGGTCTTTGAAATTGTTTAGTTGATGGTTTTCAAAGAGCATTCCGTTTCCCAGGCCGGAAAGAATCAACGACGGCTGATTTTCCGTATTCTGGGCCTGCAGAAGCTGCAAAGACTCAATGTCTAAATGATCATAGTGGTTATGGCTGATCAGGATGACGTCAATGGGTGGCAGGTCTTCAATATTCACACCCGGGTTGCATACCCGTTTGGGACCGATCCATGATAATGAACTGGTCCGTTGCGTAAAAATCGGGTCTGTGAGAATATTGACCCCATCCACCTGGATGAGCAGTGTTGAATGGTTAATAAATGTGACGGATATCTCGTCTTCGGTTTGCCCTGGCGGGGAGATTTTTTGCGGAGTTGTGTTAATCCATTTTGGCCAGTCTTTTTTGATAAAGTTAAACGGGAGACTGAATTTAAAAAAGTCAATCATACCGACATTGCTGTTAACACGGTTAAAGAATTTTTCTCCATTAAAATGATCAGTCACCGGGCCTTTGTAAGCTGGGGCCGCAAAACCCGGGGTGTTATTAAAGGTACCAAAGAGCATTGCGCTGATCAGGAATCGTCGATTCTGTTTATTTTTTTTCAGCATTTTTTTATCATTGTAATTTTTTAAATAACTTATTTATAACCGCTTGAAATAATCGGTAAATTGTTTTCTGGTATAGTGGTAGTTCATCACCATGAATAGTTTTTTAAGGGTGAGAAACATTTTTTTTGAGGGGGATCCATTTGCAATTTTAATCATAATAAAGAATTTGTAAACAAGAAGGTTTTTCCCGGGTTTATGCTAAATATTATTAAATTATTTATGACGCTGTTATTATATGCTATTTTAAAATGATATATTGGGATAACGCCGAACGAAAGGTGAAAAATGGCTAAAGAGATCGAGCGAAAATTTACAGTCGACACAAATAAGTGGCATCCCGAAGATGCCGGCGTCCGTGTCCGGCAGGGATATTTGCCGATAGCCGGTAAAACAGCGGTCCGGGTGCGTATTACCGGTGACAGTGCCTGGCTGACCATCAAAGGTGAAAATAAGGGGGCCGTCCGGTCTGAATTTGAATACCCCATCCCGTTAACGGATGCGCAGCAGATCCTGGATGAACTGTGTGAGCGGCCCTTTATTGAAAAAATACGGTATGGTGTTAATTATGCCGGGGCAGACTGGGAAGTGGATGTATTTGAGCAGGAGAATGCCGGGCTGATCATTGCAGAAATTGAACTGGTCGCTGAAAATCAGGAAATTGACCCGCCGCCCTGGGTGCTGATGGAAGTGACCGATGATCCAAGATATTATAATGCCAACTTGATCAAATATCCGTTTAAGGATTGGCTAAAGGATGCAGCGCAACGCAGAAGTTAGACTTCTTCTATGTAGCTTCATTCATAAATGATTGAAATGACATATAAGTTATTTTCTCAAACAGTGGTAATTCATCACCATGAAATGCTTTTTATGACGCCATCTATCGTGCAGGGAGAATACTGCCCGAATACAACACGTCTTCTATATTCCCTTTTTTTATCCGCAGACCGCCATCTTTGGCCAGTCCCAGAATCACTGCTTCAAAAATATCTGTGTTCATTTGCCGGATCAGCACTTTTTTGCCGACCCATGCCATTTGCGTAACAATCATTTTGATAAATTGGGTCGGCGTTGACGTTTGTATTAGTTTTTTGAACAGGGTTTGTCCCTTTTCCACCAGTGTCGTCCATAAGGTAAGCGGTGACATGTCAAAGCCCTGGTCAAGAAGATGGGTGGCGGGTACGGCAAACGCATCACGCAACAGTTTGTCTTCCGGGGAATAATTTAAATTAATGCCGATTCCCACAACAATATGACGTTCACGTCTTTCCACCAGGATACCGCCGAATTTTCGGTCATCACCTGATTTTTGAACATGAACCAGCAGATCGTTGGGCCATTTGATCTGTACCGGCACGTTTAGCTCCTTAAAAATTCGGGCAAAGACAAACCCCACCACCAGAGATAACAAGCCGCTCCAGTCGGTTTTTGTCTCCTCGTCAAATTCCGGGACAGGCCAGAGCCAGGACGCGTGGATGTTTCCGGCAGGGGAAATCCATTGCCGTTTCTGCTGGCCTCGGCCGGCGGTTTGTTCAACGGCAAGAACCGAATCCCATGTGCGCATTTGCCGGTTTTTAATAAAATGCCAGGCCGCGTCCATGGTCGAGCTGCTTTGTCCGCAGATAAACACGGCAGGTCCGTGGCCAGTCTGCTGCGGCTGCCATACCCATTTCTCTGTTTTATTCGGTTTATTTGGGGGGTCACCCAACCGGTTTGCGAGGGTTCGGGTCCAGGGGCCGAAAGTGGTGATATCTCTTTTCCAGATGGGACTGGTTTGGGCGACTGTTTCCGGTTCGGTCGCTTTAAACAGGTTTTGTCTGTCAAAATCAAGTATGAAAATTCTGCATGTCAATTGATTGGTGGCTTTCATGTGAAATTATAATAATGCCATTGTTTTGCGAGGCTGTGAAATCCATAATTTTTTACTATTTCCCGGTAGTCCTCCCAATCGTCTCCGTAATGGGTGAGAATGATTTTTTTTTTTATCTCAGCCGGCAGGGTATTTAGTTCATCAATACCGGCATGCACGCCGCCGGTGAAAAACTGGCAGTCATGAAAAATGACTTCCAGATCAAAGTGCGGGCAGTAATTTTTAAATAAATCCGCGTCAAATCGGGTATCACTGGTAAACATGACCCGGTTGTCAATAATCATACCGCAGCTCCAGAATGAGCTCTCCCAGTCAGCCGCGCCATCCGGTGTATGCATGGTGCGGAATGTTTTCAGGTTAATGCCGCCGATATTCGTTTCATGCGTTTCCCGGGGGTAAGGGGGCAGCCATTTTGGCCGGATGGTGTGCCACATATCGCTAAATGTGATGTCTGCGCCATTTTTTTCATCGTTATAGGCTGCGCCGCCTCTTAACGACATGTCCCATAAAAGTTGTTGAAATTTTTTATCAATAATAATGACCGGTTTTTTTTTGCTGACAAATCGTCCCATCAGCATGACTTCTTCCAGACCGCCGATATGATCAGCGTGGGAGTGGGTGATTAAAAACTTTTTTAAATCTGTTACGCTGAGTCCCAGTTCATATAACGCCTGCGGTGTTTTTGACCCGCAATCGATCATAATGTGGTCGTTGCCCTTGATAATAATCAGGTTTGTTTGATAATGCTTTCTTGTAAATGCACTCCCGACCCCTACAAAAAAAAGAGATAAATCGCCATCATTGGTA
The DNA here is from genome assembly GCA_964594105.1 of uncultured Desulfococcus sp. GTDB lineage: Bacteria > Desulfobacterota > Desulfobacteria > Desulfobacterales > Desulfosalsimonadaceae > SURF-3. The sequence goes on from CAZQLG010000124.1 coordinate 5,144, forward strand.
AGCGATACCTTTGCGCCGGGCGTGAGCCTTTTAATTTCCATTAAAAACTATCCCTTAATTGGCCGATTGAGAATACTACCCTTTTTTTTAAAATAGATGTTCAGAGGGGATGCTGGTAGTCATCATCAGATAGATTCCTGAAATAAAATTTCAGTTTTACAGCATATCAGCAAGTTGCCTGAATTGTCAAAATAATATCATGGTTTTTGTAAAATAGGAATGTATTATTGTGTGACAATTTCGGCTATGAAGTAAGTATTGTGTTAAACGGGCCAGTCCTTTGATTCCAGGTGTATCTACAAAGCGATCAATTTTTTTCTTGGCTTTTTGAGTGTTTTTAGGGACTAATAAATTTAAAATAAAATTTAACAAGGAGAGGGGAAATGACGTTACAGGAACAAATCAAAAAAGACATGGTGCAGGCTATGAAAGCCAGGGATGATGTGAAAAAGGGTGCTCTGCGGGTGGTTATGGGTGAATTCGGTCGGGCAGAAACAAAAGCACTTTCCGATGATGAGGTGATGAAAATTTTAAAAAAACTGGCCAAGTCTGAACGGGAAACACTGGAGCAGTCAGGCCGGCCAGGTGATTCCCGGTATATTGAAATCCTGGAGTCGTATCTGCCGAAAATGGCCTCTGATGATGCGCTTCGCCAATGGATTACCGAAAATATTGATTTTTCAAAATATAAGAACAAAATGCAGTCCATGAAAGATATCATGGGACATTTTGGTTCCGCCGCCGACGGCAGCCGGGTAAAAGATATTCTACAGAAGATGTAATGATGGAAACCCGTAATGATATCAAGACAGGTCTTGCACTGTCCGGGGGGGGCTTTCGGTCATCCCTGTTTCATGTGGGCGTTCTGGCCCGGCTGGCCGAGCTGGATCTGCTCCGTAAGGTCGATGTGATTTCTTCAGTATCCGGTGGTTCGATTATTGCCGCTTATTATTATCTCAAGGTCAAGGCGTTGCTGGAACGAGCTCCGGCAGAAGGCCATGAGGCACCCGGCCGGGAAGCCTATATCCGGATGGTCGCGGAAATCGAAATTGACTTTCTGGCTGCCGTCCAGAAAAATATGCTTATACGTACTTTTTTGGATCCGGTCAAAAATGCCCGAATGATAGCCACGGGATTTTCAAATACCGAACGGTTGGCTGAGCTTTTAACTACTTATTTTTACAAAGCTATCACACAAAAGTACGGCACAAGGGCGAAGCAAGATCGTATCCCTTTAAAAGATATCCCCATCCGTCCCCTTGCCGCTAATCTTTGCCCTGGAACCCGAGTCCCTTCTCTGATTATCAATGCCACATCACTGAATACCGGCCACTTGTGGCAGTTCACGAATGTTTCGGTCGGTGAACAGCGAACTGCGCATGACGCCGGCGGTGATCCCATTGGATTTTTTAAAAAAATCCGGATGGATGATGACCGCTTGACCATGCCGCAGCGGAAGGTCCTATATAATTTCACGCTGGGGCAGGCGGTGGCGGCATCCAACTGTGTGCCCGGCATTTTCGAGCCCATGGAAATCAGGAACCTTTATAAAACCGGCGGAAAGCACCTGACTGTCCGGCTGGTGGATGGTGGTCTGGTTGATAACCAGGGGCTGGTATCGTTGTTTGCCGAAAACTGCACTCATATTATCTGTAGTGATGCGTCGGATATTTTAAAATCCGAGAATCATCCGTCCACCCAGTTTCTCAATGTGGCCCTGCGGGCAAATGATATTCTCATGGACCGGATTCGCGGGGAAAGTTTAAATGAACTTTTTAAATATGGCCCCGGGCGCTTTGTGATGTTTGATATGGGAGATCATGCCACCCGGAATCAGATTTTTCCGGCAGATTCCGAAAAAATGGTCTGCGCGTTAACCCGGATTCGCACGGCCATGGATTCCTTCACAGACCGGGAAGCTGACACCCTGATGTACTACGGCTACCAGTTAAGCCGAAAGATTATGGAAAACAACGTTTTTGAACTGGTCGAAGAATCCTTTCCCGCCACCTGGAACTGGCGGTTTCTGGAGATCAGCGACCGATTTTTAAACAATGATGAGCGCAGAAAGGACCTGCTGCATCATCTGGCGGTGGGGTCCCACCAGATGTTTAAGGTTTTTTTTCTTAAAAAGGCCATGCCCTATGTGATCCTGCTGCCGTTTCCCATGATTTTCATTTTGCTGACCCTGTATCTGCTCCTCAGGGTTTCGCCCATGGTTTTCTGGAGTTTTTTGCTTTGTTCCTTTTTGGTGCTTACATACACGCAAAATCAGAGAATCCTTAAGTTTACGGATAATATAGTGATTTTAAGAAGAATAAAACAACGGATCTTAAAAATCCAAGTCTCCCTTCGGCTGCCTGAACCCTTGTCATATCTCCTCGCCCTGGCGTCATGGATTCAGCTGACTGTATTTGACCGTCTGTTTCTCCGGTACGGCCGGATACGGCAGACATCTAAAGAGTCGCGATCGCAGCGTCAGCAGTGATGTATTTCGTTATATTTTCCAGTAGGGTGGATTAGCGCGTCAGCGCGTAA
>CAZQLG010000125.1:0-7679 GCA_964594105.1 uncultured Desulfococcus sp.
TATTTCACAAAATACCCTGACGGATGGTTTGTGTTTTAAAAAAAACATTGATAAAGTAAAAAAAGATCCTGACCTTTTAAGATTTATTAAATTCCAACATCAATGATGAAATTCTCTGGAAACCAGATTCGACCGGATTTTTTATCGTGTTATTTGTTAACGGTGGGTAATTAACCGATTACTTTTCGTGTGGTACCGTATTATATGCTCAAAAAACTAAAATCCCCTTCATTGATTATTACCCTTTTAATCCTTTGTGCTGGTATCTATGCCAGCAGCAGCAAGACGGTTCTCCCATTTTTAGATATCATTGAACTTAAAACCATTGATCTGCGATTCAAGGCCCGGGGGGAAAAAGAGCCCGGATCTTCCGTGGTCCTGGCCGTTATCGATGAAAAAAGCCTGAAAGCGGAAGGCAAATGGATATGGCCCCGCAAAAAAATCGCCGACATAGTTACCCGGCTGTCAGATGCCGGTGCCCGGGTCATCGCCTTTGATATTGTATTCAGCGAAGCAGATAACAAAGGCACGGCTGTCTTGCAGGATGTGGTTCAGACAGCTGACGAACTAAATATCAACCAGCCGGTTTTTAATGATTATTTAAAACAATTGATAATTGCGTCTGACAATGACCGGCTACTGGCAGAAGCCATTGTGAATTCAAAAGCAAAAGTCGTACTGGGTAACTTTTTCCATATCAAACCCGAAGAATCAGCACATATGAATGAAGCCATGATTGCCGCCAGGGCGGAAAATATTTCCAACGCCACCTACCAGAGTGTTCAATATGCATCTGAAAACGCCTTAATAAACGCCCCGTTTATGGAAGTATCTGCACCGGAGTCAAATATCTCCGTGATTGCCGAATCCTCTCCTTTCAGCGGTTACTTTAATATGATGTCGGATAAGGACGGGGTGATCCGCTGGGTTCCCGGTGTATTTAAATTCAGGGATACACTGTATGCACATTTATCGTTAAAAGCATTGTCTGCTTACACCGACAGCCCTTTGAATCTTTTTGTAGGAGAAGTGGGTGTTGACAGACTTCAGATCGGAGACATACAGGTCCCGACCGATGAACTGGGCCGGATTATGGTTAACTATCGGGGCGGAACAAAACGATTTCCCCATATATCGGCAACGGATATTTTAAATGACCGCGTCAACCCTTCACAATTGAAGGACAAACTGGTGATCGTCGGTGTAACCGCCATCGGGGTCTATGATTTACGGGTCACGCCGTTTGATACGGATTTTCCCGGTGTTGAAATCAATGCGAACGTAATCGACAGTATTTTATCCCGGGATTTTTTATACCAGCCGGCCCAGGTGGAAATTTATGGTATCATTGCCATGCTTATCTTAGGAGGATTTTTAGGCTGGCTGCTTCCCAAAATAAAAGTCATTCCCGGTGCGCTCAGTGCTCTGGGTCTGCTGGTCGGATATATTCTTTTGTGTTTATATTTATTTACGGTAAAAGGCATCGTATTAAATACCGTCTATCCGGTTATCACCATTTTTTTAATTTATATCAGCCTTTCCGCTTACCGGTATTTTGTCGAAGAAGGGAAAAAACGGTTTATCAAGAATGCTTTTTCAACGTACCTGGCCCCAACGGTGGTAAATCAGCTGATTGAATCTCCTGAACGGCTTGTTTTAGGCGGTGAGGAACGCCAGATTACCGCATTTTTTTCAGATGTGGCCGGTTTTACCAGTATTTCCGAAAAGCTTTCCCCCCAGGATCTGGTGGAACTGCTTAATGAATTTTTAACCGAGATGTCGGATATCATTCTTGAACACAACGGCATGGTGGACAAATACGAAGGCGATGCCATCATCGCCATGTTCGGCGCGCCCAATGAGTTGGAGAATCATGCTGCTGTTGCCTGCAGCGCAAGTATTGATATGCAGGAACGCCTTGGCGTACTCAGAAAAAAATGGGAAACGGAAAAGAATCTGACCATCCGCATGCGGGTCGGGCTGTGCAGCGGAGCTGCGGTTGTGGGGAACATGGGGTCAAAAAACCGCATGGATTATACGATGATGGGGGATACCGTAAACACAGCCGCCCGTCTGGAAGGGGTCAACAAGGTTTACGGGACATACTCCATGATCAGTGAAACCACCTATGAAGACGCCAAAGAACGTATTGTGGCCCGGGAACTGGACGCGATCAATGTGGTGGGAAAAGCCATCCCGGTAAAAATTTATGAACTGATCGGCTATAAAAAAGATGTCACTGAAAAAATAATACAGACCATCTCCTTTTATGAAGAGGGGCTCTCAGATTACCGGCAGTGCCAGTGGGATTCGGCGATTGATTATTTTACCCGGGCAATGGAAATGACACCGGACGATCCGCCCAGCATGGAGATGATCAAGCGTTGCCGGGAGTACAAGGCCAACCCGCCGGATTCCTGCTGGAACGGGGCGTATATTATGCAAACAAAGTAGCCGCTGGGATTCAAGCACCCAACCCGGTTAAGCCGGATTTCACATCCGATTTCTGAAATACTGGCAAACCACCTTTATTTTAATAATTGCGCTGCATTTCCACCGCAGATTTGCTCTTTTTCCGGGGGAGAGATACCCGCCGTTTCCAATTCCCGGAAATACCTGGCTGGCGGGAGTAATGGATAGTCGGTTCCCATCAGTATTTTTTCTATGCCTGCCATATTGATTGCTGCCTGATAAATTTCGGGCGAATATAAAAAGGGAGATGCCGCCGTATCATAATAGATATTTTTCAACGTCTCTTTGACTTCTTTTTTTAGCAGGGTATAGAAAAAAATCCCACCGCCCCAGTGGGCCAGAATAATCTTATTGTCCGGAAACGTTTTTGCCAGATCATATATCTGGGACAATGTATTGGGCGTTTTCCCCGGATACTGATGTCCCACCGGTTCATTGGTGTGTATCATGACCGGCATATTTTTTTCCCGGCACAATGCCATGACCGGTTCCAGCCGTTTAAGGGCTTCTGCTTCAATTCCGGACTGGTAAAATGCCAGCTCGCCGACACCGGAAAGTCCGGCATCAAGACATCGTTCAACTTCTTTTGCCGCGCCCGGACGATACATATCCACACAGCATAAACCGATTAACCGGTCCGGAAATTTATTGACCGATGCCAGGATATAATCATTATTCTTCTTAAAATAGTCTTCCTTTTTCCAGGGGAACCCGAATGTTACCGATTTATCAACCCCGTTTTCATCCATGGATCGAATCAGATCCTCTGCCATGACGAGTCTGGATTTCGGGGAATCATATAAAAGTTGAAACGGTTCTTCTCCTTTAAAATAACTTTCTCGATGCTTGCAGACATCTTCTGAAAATATATGGGTATGCACATCAATAATCATTTTTCCCTCCGTTTATGAACAAATTATCTGTAATCGCTCCCCATAGATGCGTCCACAACTAATTGAAATAATAAAAAACCTATTTATCAATACGGTGGTGATTCGTCACCATGAAAAGCTTTTAACTTGACGAGTTCAATTGGTATGCTTTATATTTATTACAAATAACGATTTTGTAAATACTATTATAATGCGCCTCTCAAAAGAAAACAAACCCTCAATAAGGATTTGACCCATGAGCATGGGAACATTATTTACGCATTTTGAAGAACCGGGGGAAATCAATACTCAGCAAACACTTGAATTCGCATATGATCGGGGAAGAGAAGCAGGATTAAACGAAGTCGTGATAGCTTCCACTACCGGAGAAACCGCCTGCAAGGCCATGAAAATATTTAAAGGGTTTAAAATTACTGCTGTCACATATCATTGCGGTTTTAAAGAACCGTTTAAAAAAACTATGAAAGAGGATGTCCAAAAAGACCTGGAAGTTGAGGGAGTTAAAGTTGTACAAGCCACCCACGCCCTTTCCGGCATTGAACGGTCCATTGCCAAAAAATATACCGGGAGTTACCCGGTGCTGCTGATTGCCGACACATTAAGACTTTTCGGCCACGGAACCAAGGTCGCGGTTGAGATTGCCATTATGGCTGCTGATGCCGGCGCACTGACCGGAAATGATATTATTGCCATTGGCGGAACCGCCAGAGGGGCTGACACTGCCGTAATCATCAAACCCGCTCACCAGTCTAATTTTTTTGACCTTCGCATTAAAGAGATTATCTGCAAACCCAGAACATTTTAACCGAAAACGGCTAATTTCTCCAATTTCTGCGTTGGGCTCAAATTTTAATCCTCAAAATACTTCATGTATGATTCCGGTTAAAATTATCTCCCGCCTTGAACTTGAAAAAATTTTCTGGTTTTCGCCCAAGAATTAAATACTTCCTTGAATTGTTACATAAAGAAATAGTTAAATGAATCCCAAGATAGAACGTCACATCGTCCTCATCGCCCCGGAAATACACTGGAATACAGGGAATATAGGACGAAGCTGCATCGGCACAGACGCAACCCTGCACCTGATTAAACCGCTTGGATTTTCTTTAAACAGCCGCGAAGTCAAACGGGCCGGGCTTGACTACTGGCCGGACGTCAAACTTTCGGTATGGAATGATTTTAATACCTTTTACACAATGCAACAGGTGGAAAGGAATGAAGTTGCCCTATTTACAAAAACCGGAAAACATTCGGTGTGGGGGCTTCCCCAGTCTCAAAGACTTTTTTTAATTTTTGGATCTGAGACCAAAGGGATTCCGGAAAGTATCAGAAATCAGTTTGGCGAAGAAGCCACCTATCACATTCCTATCCGCAATACGATCCGGAGTTTGAACCTTTCAACATCAGTGGGGATTGCTCTTTATGAAAGCCTGAGATTTTCACCTGATTTCCACAATTGGTAAAACCGGTTTTCAGATCCACTCACGATTAAACAACAAAACGGACTTTTTACAGCCCGTTTTGTTTTCCACTCTTTATCGTCGTCAATAAACTTTAATCCGCTTTACTTCTCATCTGCCGATATCACCTTTATAAAACACCCCGAGTCACTTTTGGAATCGTCACTGGAGTACCCCATGGGCATGGGCGGCGAATCATTACTGACAGACCCCGCATATGCCGGTGATAACTGATTAAATACGCCATCGATATATTCTTTTCCTTTTAAAGCAGCTTTTGCAAGAAGCCCGGATTGAGCAGATACGGGAAATACCAGTGCAATGTTTGTCTTCTTCGCACGGACCCACATGCCTGCATAAGGACTTATAACAAAAATATCCGAATTATCGGATGTATACCCGCCTTCTTCCCATCGCCAGATGCGTTTGTCTATATATTCATTATCTTCTGCCAGCATTGAAATTGAAATTGGCATCGGGTCATCAATGATATTACCGAGGTCATTGAATCCCACAACTTCAAGGTTATACCAGAGATACTCTGCTCCGTTCGGTCCGCCGATCATATTCCAGCCGTTCTCTGTTTCTTCATCATAGAACAGCTTAAGTGTAAAATCCTGATCTATACTGACAAAAACACCCTCCATTGCCAGTTTCATTCCGTACCTTGCAAGCACCCAGTAGGCCCGGCCCGGTTCGATCTCAAGATCCGGATACTGCTCATACATCCCGGTCAAAGGATTATACGTCCCGATTTTCAAATCCTCAGAGGTTGTATCTATAATATTCAAAAAAGAAAAGTCCGCCGGCCACTGGATAAATGACATCAGCCGATAATCCTTCATTTCAAACCCGGGCGGGATCGCAGGAATATTATTATCATCAACCGTTGTTCCGGCAATAAAACTTTCCTGGCCGGACCAGACAGTAATCTGACTGCCTGCGTCCACATATCCAACCCGCCACTCGTACTGTACCCCTTCTTCCAGCACATTTTTCATGATATGTTGAGTCAGGTCTGAAGATGAGGGATCATCTAAGAGATCATCAGGAAACCAATCAGTTTCACCGAAACGCCTGATCTGCCAGCTTGATTCCTTGTGCGCATCGCCTTCAGGATCATAAAAATCACCGGCGAACAGGGTCACCGCACCCGGATCAACCGCTTCATTTCCAATCGGGCTGATAAGTTCCGGTGCATTTGCTGATTGATTGACAGCAAAGTTCGCCGTCATCGACATATCAGCGGTCACATTGCTGTCCGTTCGCGGGTTGGCTGTCGAACCGTCGCTCCACTCAACAAAATCATATCCCGTGGACGGCACTGCGGTCACGGACGTGCCGCTTACACCATGGGACACTGTCTGCGGACTGATACCGTCAATCGAGCCGTTCGCTCCGGCTGTATACGTCAGGGTATATGTGTTCACGGCAAACAATGCAGTGACCGAGATATTCACTGTCACGTTGTTGTCCGTTCGCGGGTTGGCTGTCGAACCGTCACTCCACTCAACAAAATCATATCCCGTGGACGGCACTGCGGTCACGGACGTGCCGCTTACACCATGGGACACTGTCTGCGGACTGATACCGTCAATCGAGCCGTTCGCTCCGGCTGTATACGTCAGGGTATAGATGCTTGCGCCCAGCTCAGGCAGTACCGTGGTATCTGCTAAAGGCATATACAGTGTCGTTGCGCTTGAATACGGGTCAGCGATTGTCGCATTCTGCCCCAACCACTGGATAAAATATTTGCCCGCAGGAATCGATGCTTCGATATTGACATCTGTACCGGAAAGGTAATTACCGCTGCCCATGCCGTCGTTCACTGTCAGGTCGTATCCGGTTTCACCCTGGAACTTATAAACCACTGTCAAATCAACATCTGCTGACATCAGTAAACTGGTCTCTGGCAGATTTGCATTGACCAAATTCCCCGTATCCCCTACCCACTGGTCAAATACATAACCATCAGGCGGAGGATCTGCGACCAACGGCACTACTTCACCTGGAAAATAACTGCCGCTGCCAGTACCATTATTCACCATCAGAACATATTCAGTATCATCATTAATTTTATAAACCGCAGTCAATTCAACATCTACTGACGGCATATACAAACTGGTCGCTGGAAGATTTACGTTTACCAGATTTTCCGTATCTCCTACCCACTGCTCAAATACATAACCATCAGGCGGAGGATCTGCAACCAACAGCACGACTGCACCAGCAAGATAACTGCCACTGCCGGACCCTTCATATACCATTAAAGTGTATGGTTCACTTTCCATAAATTTATAGATAGCTGTAACTGAAACATCCATATCCGGTATATGCGCCATCGTATTGGGAAGATGATGATTTTTTAAGATGAATGTATCACCGGTCCACTGATCAAAAACCTGACTGGCCTCGGGTATATTTGCTGCAATAGCTACAGACTGATTATACTGATAAGTACCAGTTCCGTTGCCTGAATTAACACTCAACCAATACATGCTGATCGAAAATTCTGCTGTCACAAAGATATCGCTGATGACATTCGTATCTGTGCGGGGATTGGCTGTCGGACCGTCACTCCACTCAACAAAATCATATCCCGTGGCCGGCACTGCGGTCACGGACGTGCCATCCCCGCCATGCGCCACTGTCTGCGGACTGATGCCCGTGACTGAGCCGTTTTCTCCGGCAGTATATGTCAAGGCATATTCGTTGATGGCAAACACCGCCATTACTGTGATATCCGCTGTCACGTTGGTGTCTGTTCGTGGGTTCTCTGTTGATTCGTCGCTCCACTGTACAAAATGATACCCCATGGCCGGCACGGCTTCCACGGAACTGCCATCTCCGCCAT
>CAZQLG010000126.1:0-7658 GCA_964594105.1 uncultured Desulfococcus sp.
ACTTTTTAACATGAATCCGATCAGCATCTTTAAAATTCAAGTAGTTGAATGATGTCGAGAAGGCTGATATTGCTTTTTTATTTATTACCGCTGCCGATAACCGCAGTTGCCCGGATTTCAAGCATGAGTTGTGGAAAAACGAGTTCTGTCACACCCACTGCGGTCCAGGCCGGATAATTATCCGTGATGAAGTCCGATTTGACTTTTCCAAATGTTTTCATGTCTTTCATAGAGGTATGGTAGGTCACCAACTCCACGATGTCGTCCATGGATGCACCCGCTTCATCCAGCACTTTTTTCAGGTTTTGAAACGCTATGCGGGCCTGTTCTTCGATGTTTTCACCCACAGCCCCTTTTTCATCCATCCCCACCTGGCCGGAGACCCAGACAGTTTGGTCAACACACACGGCTTGTGAAAAATTTAATGTGTTATAAATAAATTCCGTACCTTCCGGGTTGATCAGTGTTTGTTTGGGTTGTTCTTTATCGGGCACCATATGCTTTTCCTTTATAAGTGTTTGATTGTTTAAAAAAAGGGATCTCTAATTAACTTGTTTGTAATATTTTGAAATAATAGATAAATTATTTTCGCATAAGTGGTGATGAATCACCATAAAAAGTTTTTCCGAAGTCATCAAAACAGAAGCTCTCGTAAAAAGTATTAGGATGGCTAAGTTAAAAGTTCCACCAATACTATAAAATTTGGCAAGGCGTAGTTGTTTTTCAGACAAGAAATTATACATATAGTATCTTGAATGGCTGAAAAACTGCTACAACGCAGTAGATGGGATTTTTTACGACGCCATCAAAACAGGCGGGCAATGATAAATATGCCGACCATGGAAAAACCGATGGCTATTTTGGCAGCCGCGCCAACTATCATTCCCAGCCATGCCCCGATGCCGGCAAGCCCGGCTGCCTGAAAGTTTTTCCGTATACTTAGTTCGCCGATAACAGCACCGATAAATGGTCCGGCCAGGATACCGATAAATCCGAAAAAGATGCCGAATACAGCACCAATAGCAGCTCCGATAGCGGCTTTCCGACTGGCCCCAAATCGTTTGACGCCCATGGCACCGGCCATAAAATCCAGTGCATGGGCCAGAAGCGTCAAAAGCGTTAAAATGGTAATGATCACCGGACCGACAAATGTAAAGTTTTCAGCCCAGGCGGCCAGGACAAGCCCGGTCAGGAGCAAAATCGGCCCGGGAATTATGGGAACAATGAGCCCGGCAAGTCCCAGGATAATAAATAGCGCTGCCAAAGGCCAGAGTAATAACGTTCCGACATCCATCTTATTTAAGTAGCCTGTTTTATGTTATTTTTTGTTATAAATCGCATCAACGATCAACGCTTTTTCTCAGGAAAGGGAATGAAATTTTATACAATACAATCCCCAGGGCGTCAGCCGCAACATCAAACAGCGAAAACATCCGATAGGGCAGAAAGTGCTGTATTATTTCAATGGTCAAACCATAGCCCAGCAATGGGAGGAATATGGCAGAAAAGAATTTTTTTTCAGGAAATGACAAATTTGCCAGCAGGGATAAAACAAAAAAAGCAAAAATATGATTCAGTTTGTCGTTGATGCCGGATATCACCGGATACGAAAGGGGGGTGGTCGCAAGAATCAGGATTCCGGATACGGCGGCAGCCAGTGAGATTCTGAAAACAATAATGTTGGATTTTGAAAGGTTCATATCTAATCCGGATTTCTCATATTAATATAAAATAGTGTGTTTTTTAAATAATTGTTTAAAGTATGTATACCAAAAAGAATCTTCATGAGAAATCCGGATTAGCCCATCCAGAAACAATCAATGCCGTCTAATGCCATATGGATGAGCAGGCCGACACCGACAATTCGGGATTTGGGGATCAGTGCCATTGCCAGATAGCAGAATATGGCCGGATAGCTGTGAAGCGGATGAAAACCGATACTGCAACGGTTGGGATCAAACATCGGGGAGGCCAGGAGATGGTCCAAATCGACAATCATGGTCGCCAGCATGATGGCCCAGGCTTTTTTCCACTGTTCTTTAAATGCCCACCTGGCGGCAATGCCGGGAACGATAAAATGGAGTATCAGGTGGATGATCGGGCGGGTCATTTTATTGGCTCAACGCTTCTTTAATGGCCAGCCCGATTTTTTCAATGGTATAGGGCTTTTTAATATATTTCCCTGCGCCTAACTGTTGAGCGGTCTTAATGTCCTCGGTCTCCGCATATCCGCTGGCAATAATTGCCTTCTGGCCCGGGCGAATTTTAATGATTTTTTTATATGTCTCAAGGCCGTTTAAGCCATTTGGCATGATCATGTCAAGTACAATTAAGTCAAAAGCATTGTTTTTGATACGTTTAATGGCTGCTTCACCGCTTGAAACAGACTCGGCAGTATAATTTAGCTGGGTGAGCAATGCACAGGCAATTTCTCTTTGGATTTTTTCGTCGTCAACCACCAGGATTTTTTCGCCATTCCCACAAAGATTATTAATGGAGATATCTTTTCCGGCAACAGTTAATTGTTTGTCAGTGGCCGGGAAATACAGCTCAAAGGTGGTTCCGCCATTGTCGCTTTTCACGTTAATATAGCCATTATGGTCCAGCATGGTATTCCAGACGACGGTGAGCCCCAGTCCGGTTCCGGATCTGCCCATTATTTTTTTGGTATAAAATGGTTCAAAAATTCTTTCAAGGTCTGCGGGTGATATCCCGGCACCATCATCGGATACCGCCAGAAGGACGTAATTACCTTTATGTATATCTGCATATAATTTTAACGACCCTTCCAGGAATTGGTTTGATGCTGATATGGTTATATTGCCATCCCCAACAATCGCCTGAGAAGCGTTGAGCACAAGATTCATCAAGGTTTTTTTCATGTGAGCGGGGGACGCATCAATGTTGAACAGGTTAAAATCCAGTTGAGCCTTGAAATTGATATCAGGATACATTTTCTCCAGCTTGTGGTGCTCAGGAGAAATTAAATATTCCGACACAATCGTATTCACGGACAGGGTCTTTTTATTGACAGCGATGCCTCTGGCCACTGTCAGTAAATCCGAGACAATATCTGCCGCCCGTAATCCGGATTCCTGAATGGCCTTAACATGCTTGCGAATCGGGCTGTCAGCCGGCAGTTGCATTAAAATAAGGTCCGGGTAACTCACAATACCGGATAAAATGTTATTCAAATCATGGGCAATCCCCCCCGCCATCAGGCCGATAGATTCCATTTTTTTCAAGCGTGCAATTTTTTTTTCACTTTTCCGTAGGTCCTCTTCGGTTTGTCTGCGCTTTTGTTCTTCTTTTACAATGGTAGACGCCTTCATAATATAATAGGAATAAACAGAGACAAAGAGCGTTAAAAGAATCGCGATCAACGAAAACCTGTTTTTAAATCCGGTCATCGTGGCAAGGACTTCTTTTTCAGGCGTTGAGACAACAATCGACCAGAATGTACTCCCCAGTTGAAGCGGATAATATGCGGCATGCTTTGTTATTTTATTGTCGGTATATGTTGCTGTCCCGGTTTTTTGGTTTAACATTTTCCGGGTCATTGAGACAAACGAGGCGGATTTACCATGTAAGTCAATGACCGATTTCCCAGCATGGCCCGGAACCGGGCAGTATAATACCCTTCCTTTTTGACTGATTACCCAGGCATACCCTCCTTTACCAATTGTAATGTTTTTCAGAAATTCTTTGGCCAGGGTGTCAAATGGGACCAGGAGGGTGAGGACGCCCTGGTATTCATCATTGGCAAATATAGGCATAAGGCAGGCGACCGCTTGATAACCCTGAACAGCTGTAAAAACATCACTCACTATCGGTTGCTGGTTTTTCATGATCAGGCGGTTGTGTTCCTGATAAGACACATCTGCACCAATAGCCTTTTGATTAAAAGGGGCCGTATAAATAATGCGCCCGTTTTTGCTGATGCGGGTGATGGCGCGGATCTCATCAAATGAACTGCTATAAAAAGAATCCATTAATTTTTTGCCATTTTTATTTAAATCGGCAATGTCAGCGGTTTTAGAGAGATAGGCCAGGTCGTGGAAGTAATGCGTAAAATTTTTTTCTATTATTTTTGCGGCCTGTTTTGCCAAAAGCATCTGCTGGACATTAAATTCTTTAATGGTTTTATTCTTTACCTCTTTATAAACTGAGTAATAGGTAAATCCGAATAAAACCACCAGAACCGGAAGAACAAGATATCTCTTTTTAATCTGCATAATGCCCCTTATTCAATAATGGCAGGCCGGGTGCTGGTTATTTAAAGTATGGACAGAAGATAGAAGTGCTGTTCTTTATTTATATGGAAGCCGAAAAATCAACTGTTTCAGTATTAACTATTTTTATCTTTATGTCAAAGGGTTATAGATGGAATTAAAATTGTAGTTTCCATATTTGTTTCAAATCGTCTGCATTATCAATAAGCAGTTTCATATAAACCATTTCCAGTTCAATCATCTCATGGTCTTTATGCCGGAGCCATTCGGAGAGCCAGGCAAACCGAAGCGCAACAATAAATTCTACCAGAACCGCCCAGCCAAGCTCGGAAATCATGGCGGCGTTTTTCAGTCGGCTGATAAAATTAATGACCAGGAGCCCGGCCAGGGCTTCCGGGTTTTCAATCCCGATACAGCCGATCATGTTGGCCATATCATAAATCTCCGGCTTGATCCCTGAAAATTCCCAGTCAATCACGGCATTGATGCTTGAGTCTGACCATATCACATTCAAGGCATGAAAATCACCATGACAAAAGCAGACCGGAAGACTGTCGTGTGCCTTTATAAAGTTGTTTTGGAGAAAATCGATAACCGGTTGAATTTTATTTTGCAACTCAGGGTCAAATATTTTGATCTGACGGGTCAGTGTTTTAATATAATTGATTAGAGAAAACGGCCGGCGACAGTCAAAGCCGGGCATGTTTTCAGATTTTCGGCGCAGATCAATTAAGAAATTCGCCATGATCTTTCCGCGCCATTGATCAAATACATATTCCGGCCGTTTAAGCGAAACCCCGCTGATAAAACGGGAAATCTGCCAGAATTTTTTATCGTTTTTTACGATATAGTCATGGTTTTTAGAAGCAATATACGGGTTGATCCCGGCAAGGCCGCGTTTAGCCAGGTCGTTTAGGTTGGAAATGATGGCGTGTTTTTGATTGATCTCATTTTCAATCAGGCTTTCAATCATATACAGGTCATCATTGATGCATTCAATGACAAACCGGAATTCGCATCGTTGGGGGCTGCCGCAGATATCAATATCCTTTCGGATGGATCGGACATCAAGGCCCCATTGGGCGGCTGCGTCTATGATCGGATTATCCAATGGGGTCTGCATAGGCGTCGGTCGTCGAGATAATTATTTCAAAATTTTTTTCCGGTTCCCACGGTCCTTTGTGGGAACTCGTAAGGATCGGTAGGCCCAGGGTTTTAGTAAACATTAGAGATAAAGATATGCATTCCCACGGAGGACCGTGGGAACGAGGGGGTAAACGGTATTGTTTTTTATTTTTACTTCAGCCTTCTACCTTCAGCCTACCCACCTTTCTCATTATCTGCCGGGCACAATAATCCTCGACTCTTCTTTCTGCTGTGTTTGCTGCTGTTTCTGCATTTCCTGCATTTTTTTAATCATCTCCTGCAAAGCCTGTTTCATGGTCGCAGGGAATACATCGATGGCTTCTCCGATGGTTTTAGCCGTCAATTCAGACTGGATGGGCAAAGGGCCTTCCGGGGACATCAGCTGAGTATGACCGATAAATACTTCTGCCCGGGCATCATCTGCAGAGCCGTCGGTTTTTATGGGGATCAGTCTCCTGATGGAACCGACTTTCAGGTCGGTGATGGATTCTTCGCGATACAGCGTGTCTTTGTCTATTACGAAATTGATGTTCTGGATTTGTTCCTGTCCGTTCATTAAATGCCTCCATGCATTATGGGTGAATAATTTAAAATTACCTACACGAATCAAAAGGGTAAGGCAATGGAAGTTTTTCTCTGAGTTCTCATGAAGACCTAAAAATAAACAAAAAACTATTGTTACAATTAGTTATGTAAGAAATCAGGATAAATTGCTGGAAACCCATTTTTTAACATCTGGAAAGGGATACTGCTCCAGAGCGCCAAAATTTGGCATTGCCTTTACTTTAAGCTTGGCAAACATCGGGGTGTATATGCCGCAAAGGAATTTGGTGAGATTGGCAGCCCCGGCATGTTGATCAACAGCCTGAATAAATTCGCCAGTCAATTCATTAAAATTCAAATCAGCAAGCGGTTTTAAGCGGGCGGTCTTTTCCAGTATGATTTTCTCATTTTTACAGAATGAACAATGCCCGCAATGTTCTTTTTCAAGGGTTTCTCCAAAATATCCGGCAAGCTGGCGGCTGATGCAAGAGCGGCTTTCAAAAAAATCGACCATCTGGTGGATTCTTTTGATACCGTGGGTTTCTTTTTGTGAAAACAGCGTATGCATTTTTTTCGTCACTGCATCAATATCAAATGCCTGCGTTAAGATGTCATAGACTTCAACAGCCTGGCGGGTCTGGAGTTCAATCCATCCTTTTTCATTAAAATATTCCAGGGCAGTAATTATCCGTTTCCGGTCTGTCGCGTAATTGTCGAGAATTGCGTCAACATCTACTGACGTCCAGATCTTTTTTGTCTGGCAGAAAGAAAAGACTGTTTTAACAAACTGTTTCCGTTCCTCTGAAAAATTTTCAATGATGTTTTCCGGTTCTTTAAGGAACTTAAATTCATATTCGTCAAAATAAGTTGTTTTCGGACGAATAATATCTTCCATGGAAAGGTAAACTAACAGGGTTTTTAATGGGAGCGCACGGATATTAATTTCGTTTGAAAGTCTTGAAAGTTTAAACTCCCAGATGAACCCTTCGTTTTGTTTTATTGTTTGAAGCAGTTGCCGGATGGACTCCTTGTCTGGTGTGTCTCCGTAAATGAAATTTTCCAGAACATTGATGCCATCACGGTTGGCAAGTACCTGACATAAGGACAACTCTCCATCTCGTCCGGAACGACCGATTTCCTGGCTGTAGTTTTCAATGGATTTGGGCAGATCATAATGGATGATTCTGCGGATGTTATTTTTATCAATTCCCATACCAAATGCTATGGTTGCCACAATACAAGCAACAGAATCATTCATGAACCGGTTCTGGATACTCTCCCGTTCTTTGTTTTGCATGCCTGCATGATAGGCATGGGCATTGATGTGGTTGTTACATAAAAATGCGGCAATGGTTTCAGCGGTTTTCTGCAACGTCACATAGACGATGGTGGGGGCGTCGGGTGCTCTTTGAATCCTTTTTAAAAGAATGTTTTTTTTGTCCGCTTCCACAGTCGGCGTTACTTTTAAAAAGAGATTTTCACGGTAGAATCCGGTGATCACAACATTTTCCCGGGTAATATCAAGTTTGCCGCACATGTCATCTATAACCGGTGGCGTCGCAGTGGCTGTCAGCAGAAGTGTCTGCGGGATGTTGAATTCTTTTTGATAATGGGGCAGTTTTAAGTATTCCGGCCGGAAATTGTGTCCCCACTCGGAAATACAGTGGGCTTCGTCAATCACAAGCAGGGAAATCCGCATGTTCTGCAGGTGATACCGGAATCGTTCATTTTTAAACC
>CAZQLG010000127.1:0-7633 GCA_964594105.1 uncultured Desulfococcus sp.
GAAGGATGCAGCGCAACAAAGAATTTGGACTTTTTACGACGCCATCATAATTGAATTTAAAAATGGAGACGGTGATGACATCCTCATTTTCAAGAAAAAAATCAATTTTTTTTATTCGCATGATTGTTATTATTACGACTGCTTATTTTATTCTTTTTACACCCGCAGCCAATAAACAGCTTGAAAATTGGGGATATCTTTTCATTGTTTTTTATATGCTGACCAATCTGCTTGTTGCCCGTATTCCGGAAAAATTTTTCTACGATGATAAGATTTTTTATGGGTTTCTTTTAAGTGACAGCATACTGTTACCGGCTGGGATCTATTTTTCAGGATATGTCGGGTCAGATTTATACCTGATATATTTTTTAATTGTTTCATTAATAACCATCAGTTCCCGTTTTAAATACCTGATGATAAACGCTATTATCTTTTCTTGCATCTACGGTTGGATGTTATATCAAAAAGGCTTTTTAACTGGTCCTCTGGCCGTCAGCTATTCTATTCGGATTCCCTTTATTCTCGCTACTACAATGTTTTATGGTTATCTTATAACGACCAGATTAAAAGGCAAAGACAGAAAGATCCGTGAAGTCCAGGAACAATATGAGCAAATTGTTCAAGCGACTGATGTGTTGATGTGTATTGTCAATCATGACGGGAATTTTTTATTTGCCAATCAAAAGCTCGTTACTTTTTATGGATACCTGAATAAAAAAAATCTTCTCGGCTCGAATTTTTCAGGAATTTATAACGGAGACAAAGCTGAAGCGGAAAAAGCGCTGAGCTATGTGAAATCAGTATTCCAGAAAAATGACATGGTGCAGCATGAATCCTTTAATAAACATCACGACATATGGTTTTCCAATACGTTGAGCCCGATAAGAGATCCCTCAACCGGAGAGGTTTCAGCCGTCTGCATTATTTCAAAAGATATTACCAATCGGATAAAAGAAGAGAAAAAACTAATTGATACAGTTGAACTGCTGCGGAAAACCAGAGACCAGTTAATACAAAAAGATAAAATGGCCGCACTCGGACGGATGGCGTCCGGTATTGCGCATGAAATCCGGAATCCGTTGGAAATCATTTATATGGGAGTTGACTATCTGGAATACAATTTGCCCGATGATAATCCTCATGTCCGAAAATCAATAGAAAAAATTTTTAATGCGGTCAATCGGACCAATAATATAATCAAAAACATTTTATCATTTTCAAGACAATCAGAATACAAAATTACACAAATCCCCCTCATTTCTTTGCTTAGCAACACGCTGGCGCTTGCAAACCATACGATTCGAAAAAACGGTGTGAGCGTATATCGTGAATATGATGATGAATTCCTGGAGATAGCAGGTGATCGTAATATGCTGGAACAAGTTTTTTTGAATCTTGTCAATAATGCGATTGATGCGATGAAAGATTGCAAAAAAAAGAGATTAACGGTTCGTGCCTATAAAAAATCAGTTACTGAGATCGGTTATAAATCCGGTTACCGGCGGGCTGATTTTTTTAGTATCGGTGATGAAATGATTGTTGTTGAAATATCAGACACAGGAAAGGGAATCCCCGAGGAAGCCATGCCGAAAATATTCGAACCGTTTTTTACAACCAAACCCACTAATGAGGGTACGGGTCTGGGCCTCAGCCTTTCCCATATGATAATGGATCGCTTAAGCGGCACCATTGATGTTGAAAGTCGGAAAAACCAGGGAACAACTTTTTTTATAAAACTTCAACCGACAAGTAGAATGCCGGATTTAAAAGAGGCCTGATATGTCAAAAAGTATAAAAGTATTGATCATTGATGATGAAAAGGATTTTTGTTATTTCGTCAAAAAAAATCTTATGCGGGATGGAATGTTTGATGTGATTACCGCGACAAGCGGCAAATACGGAATCGAACTGGCTGAAAGTGAGCAGCCGGATATTATCCTGCTTGATCTGGTCATGCCGGACATTCCCGGCGGTGAGGTCGCGGCTGTTTTAAAAGAAGAAGCCGCTACGGCAAATATCCCGATTCTTTATATAACGGCACTTGCCACGGATGACGATATCGGTGACAACGAAGAAAAGAAAACCGGAAATAATCATATCCTGCCGAAACCGGTTCGGACAAAAAAATTAATAGAAACCATTCTGAATATCTTAAAAACCCCTTGATTTTAATAGATTGTTCAAAATTAAGGATTTCAATGGCTTTGAGGATTTTTTCAAAAAAACCATATCTTGTATGCTCTCAAATCAGAAAATGTCGGCTAATTATCGATAATGTGCATTCCTAAAAATCTTTGCACTAGTGATGAAACATAGACTGAATGAGGCAATTCATTCAGTGAAGCATAGAAAAGGTATGTTTGATTTTTTTGAGGTCTTCAGAATTCAAGCATCGGATAATTATCCTTGAGTTTTGCCTTTATCATAAATATCAAATTCAGGATAATGTTTTTTTGCACAGTCCTGGCATATGCTGTGGCTGAACTCCGCATCAGAATGTTTATGAATATATGATTCGATCTGATTCCAATATCCCTTGTCATCACGAATCTTTTTGCAATATGAGCAAATGGGAAGGATACCCCTCAGGATTTTAATCTCTGATAACGCCTTTTCAAGTTCCGCAAATAACTTATCCCGGTGTTCCTCTGCCTGCTTGCGCTCGGTGATGTCCTGAAAGGCAGTGGCACATTGATGCGCAGTTGGGGAAAAAACTGATACAAGAAAATGCTTGTCCATCGGCGAAAAATAAGTTTCAAAGGAAGTAGGTGTTCCGGTATCTGCAACATGAGCATAGATATCCAAATACGGAGCTTCGTCGGTCTTGTAGAGATCTGAAGCAAATAATCCGATGGCATCATCTCTGGCAATTCCGATAATCTGCTCAAACTTTGGATTAACATCTAATATTTTATAATTTACAGGTACATTCTCTTTATATACGATTTCATGCAAACAGATTCCATCATTAGTGGAACTAAAAAGGCTTTTGTATTTTGATTCACTCGCTTGAAGCTTTTCTTCAGCTCGCTTACGTTCGGTAATATCCGTTAACGCTCCCACAATGCCGACAACTTTGTTGTTACTAAAAACAGGTGTTTCGTTAACTTCAACTCTGATTTTTTCCCCTTTTTTTCCTACAAGCTCCAATTCATAAGGGCTTTGACACTCCCCTGTATCAATAGCCTTTTGGGTCAATTCAAAGCCTATGGTATTGATCGGATTGTCCGATGCAAATTCATTCCATTTAATCATGGCCTCCTCTGGCTCGCATTGCAAAAAATCACGGCATCGGGGACTGATATATGTCAATTCATGATTAACGGTATGGGAGTAAAATAGATTGGTAGCGTTCTCAACAATATTTCTGAGCTTTTTTTCATTATTTTTCAATTCAAGCAAGATATTTTCACGTGAGGTCAATAAGAAAATCAAAAGCAGCATCAGGAGAACAACCAGAGATGGTCCGATGCAACGTTTTATTATTTCTCGATTCCACGCATCAGCTTCGATATCCATTCCGAGAACGGCCAGAAGGTGGCCGGAATCTGGAGAGATAATCGGTATCAGAGCTGTTACAAGGGTTCCCCAGCGATCAGTAACCGGGCCTGCAACAGCTTCTATTTTATCATTGAATACAGACATATAAGATTCTGGGGCTTCGTTATAGATCAATCCCGGCGAGGCATAATTTTCAGAAGTTGGCTCAAGGGAATCAACAAAGAAATAAATATTACCATCCAACGATCTTCCCATTAGATATAAAAATTTTGCCTTATGCCTTGCAAAACGCATCGAAGTCAGCTGCGATTTGATACGCTGATATGCGATTGTTTCCAAATCCTTTTCGGATGCTGATAGCGATGAGATAGAATCAACAGAAATGGCCTGAGCGGCAATCCTTGCCTGTTGCAGCAACTCGGTCCTCATCCGCTTATCTGTCGATTGTGCAATCGACCAGATTACAATTGATCCCCCTACTAAAAGCAGCAAAACTAAAAATATAACTTTTCTTTTGGATAATTTCATCAATATACCTATGCGTCTCTATCTTTCCACAAGACTGTCGGTTTATAGACAGATGTCGTCAGCCCATTTAATGAAGGGTTGTAAAGATATATGTGCCCTCCAAATTATTGCTGAGTATGGCCTTTGGCCTCATCCAGCACTTTTCGGACTGTTTTGGCCAAAATGCCTTTTAAGACTGGTTTTTTTAGCAAAGCCCGAATTCCAATCTCCGCAGCGCTTTCTTCAGAAATCTTTTTACTGAAGCCGCTGCAGAGGATGACGGAGATATCAGGCCTGATTTTCATCAGCTCGACTGCCAGCTTTTCACCGGTCATCTGCGGCATATTCACTTCTCACTTCTCACTATTCATTTTTCATTTCCTAGAACTTGCCGGATAATTCTCGCGATTTTCTGCCGGGTCATCGGTTTCATGACAAAGGCGGCGATATCCATTGTTTTGGCTTTTTCCTCATCAATGAGCGTGCTATGCCCGGTGCAGATGATAATCGGAATATCGGAACGGATGGCCATAAGCTTTTCGGCCAAAACAGCCCCCGTCATTTCCGGCATGCTCATGTCGGTGATGACCAGATCATACTTGTCCGGGGTTGACCGGAACCGTTTAAGCGCATCTATTGGTGACATGGTCGCGTCAACGGTATATCCCATGGTATCCATCATCCGTTGCCCCAGTTTCATGATGGATGGTTCATCATCCACAAAAAGGATGGTTTCACTGCCCGTGGGAAGATCCATTACCGGTTCTGTTTTTGTTTCCGGTTGTTGGGCAATCTTTGGCAACAGTATGGAAAACACGGCCCCTTTTCCGGGCGCGCTGTCAAGGCGAATTAACCCGCCATGGTTTTTGATAATACCGTGAACAACAGCCAGGCCCATGCCGGACCCTTTTCCCACATCCTTGGTGGTAAAATACGGGTCAAAGATACGGTCGATGATTTTGAGATCAATCCCCGGGCCGGTATCGCTGACGGTTATTTTGACATAATCGCCCGGGGGTAAGTCCGGATCGCCATTGATTGCATTGTTTTCTAAAATTACGGATTCCATGTTTACGGAAAGTACCCCGCCGGTCTCTTCCATGGCCTGGGATGCGTTGATGCACAGGTTCATCATGATCTGATTGAGCCCAACCGGGTCGGCCAAAACGGTCTCTCTCGCATCGACAATATCTGCGTTAATATCGATGGAGGCGGGAATGGTTGATCTTAAAAATTGTATGGCGTCTTTAATCACCGGAACAATGGCGACAGCTTTTAAGTCCTGGTCTGTTTTTCGGGAAAACGCCAGAAGCTGGCTGACGATATTTTTGGCCCGAAGGCCGGCTGATTTGATCTCCTCAAGATTTTCATGGGCCACATTCCATTCCGGCACATCGTCTAACGCCAGTTCCGTGTTGCCGATGATGATGCTTAAAATATTGTTAAAATCATGGGCAATGCCCCCGGACAGGGTGCCGATGGATTCCATTTTTTGCGCCTGGCGTAGTTGTTCTTCCAGACTTTTTTGCGTTGTGATATCAATAAAAATAGTAAGCAGATAAGGTTCATCCCCAAGGGCAATCGGCC
Source organism: uncultured Desulfococcus sp. (assembly GCA_964594105.1). Taxonomy (GTDB): domain Bacteria; phylum Desulfobacterota; class Desulfobacteria; order Desulfobacterales; family Desulfosalsimonadaceae; genus SURF-3. The sequence continues at coordinate 5,596 of CAZQLG010000127.1, forward strand.
GGCAAAACATGAGTGTGGTTAATATGGAATCATCTTTGGCCCTAAAATCCATTTCAAGACCCGAAATTTCCCCATGTGCTTTTAATTCCGCAGTAAACCTGTTTCTATCTGTTTGTGAATAAAATCCCATCTCGGTTGTTGTCTTTCCAAGGAGTTCCGACCTGTCGTATTGGGTCAGTTCGCAGAATTTACGGTTGACATCCATCAACTTTCCCGTCTTTTTTTCGGTGAGTGCAATGGCCTGGGGCGAAAAATCAAAAAGGATTCGGAATTTGAATTCATTTTCTCGCAAAACCTGTTCCATGCGTCTTCGCTTGGAAATGTCTCTTGCAACACCCATTATCGAGTAGGGGCGCCCTTTCGTGTCACGAATGAACCGTGCGGAAAGCTCTGTCCATACGGTCGAACCGTCCTTGTGATAAAACTCCAGTTCCAAAGTGCGCGGTTTTGCCTGGCCGGTATTGTCCGTGGTCAGTTCTTCGCTTATTGCGTTGGCTGCAACCTCCATGGATGCAGGTGTTAGCAGATCATTCAATTGTCGGCTTGCTATCTCATCGGCGCTAAAGCCGGTGGTTTTAATCGATGGGCTGACATAGGAGAATTGCAACGTATTAATATCCATTACCCAGATTGTCTCCGTAATATTCTCCGCCAGCAGTCGATATTTTTCCTCACTCTCTTTGAGCGCCTCTCCAGTCTGCTTAACCTCGGTGATGTCCCTTCCCAAACCGATGACAGCTATGACATTTTTGTTTTCATCCAGTACAGCCGTATCCATCCAGGCAATCCATTTCCACCCATCTGCTGTCATGACGCGCTGTTCTATGTAGGCTTTATATGGCGGCTCATACAGGGCTTCCATCGCTTTTGCCGTGCTTTCCCTATCATCTTCATGTACAAGGGGCATAAAATTATTCCCAAGCAATTCATTTTCCGTTTTGCCGAACATCTTACAATGAGAAGGGCTGACAAATTGAAACTTTCCCTCAAGGTCAACTTTGACCACAAGGTCGGTCTGATTTTTAATTAACAGGCGATACTTCTCTTCACTTTCCCGCAACGCCGCCTCTGCTTGCCTGTGCTCGGTAATGTCCCTTGCAACGGAAATGGTGGCAACGATTTTATTATCACGATAAAGCGGTGCGCTGCTCACCTCACCGAATTTTTTTGAGCCGTCTTTTGCGATAAACTCGTATGTTTTCGAAGTTATGTTCTCCCCCGACAACACCCGTGCTGAATCCGAGAAAGCCTGTTCAAGATACTCGGGCGCCAGAATATTCAAATCCTGAAACGGCCTGCCGATCAATTCTTCCGGCGCATACCCCATCATTTTTTTAACCGAAGGAGATACTGTGAGAATTTTAAACTCAGGATCAAGGGAATAAATCACATCACTGGAGTTTGTAAAGATCAGACGGTATTTTTCCTCGCTTTCCTTGAGTTCCTTTTCCGCCTGTTTGCGATCCTCGATCATTCTGTTGGCGTTTTCCGCCATCCGGTCAAGCTCATAAAATCGAACCCGGTCTCGGTCAATCGGTTCATCAGAAAGGGCCGCCCGGTTAAAAAACGAGATAAACAGGTTGAAATCTTTTTTAAGCCTGCGGTTCAACCGGCTGAATAAAAGAAGGAAAAAAGCGACGATGCCCAGAGTAATCAGGATGTAATAGAGCATTGTCGCCTTTATTTGGTTGGTTAACTCGGTACGCATCCGGGCAATAACCGTTTCCACATCATCAAGATACACGCCGGCGCCCACAAGCCATTGCAATTCAGGGATTCCGTAAATAAATGATACTTTTGGCGATTCTTTGGTTGGTTTGGTTAATTTAATGAGGGAATAATAAATATAATCACCTTCAGATTTTAAAGCGGCATTACACTCTTTTTTAAAAACGTCTTTTATCTTTTCCGGATTTTTATTAAATACCTCCCACAGTTTTTTTGTTCCGGTAATAAGTTTTCCATTTGAGACCAAAGCATCTCCATTTAATCGATCGACAAAAATATATCCTTCTTTTCCAAACCGTATTCTGCTGAT
>CAZQLG010000128.1:0-7633 GCA_964594105.1 uncultured Desulfococcus sp.
AAGTTATTTATAGGCTCGGTCCCGGACGGCGGCCGGGGGGAACACTTCCAAATAATTCGTCCATAATCTTTTGAAATGATTGACAAGTTATTTTCTCATACAGTGGTGATGCGTCACCATGAAAAGCTTTTTACGAAGCCACCAACCATTATACCCGTAAAATTCCAACCATAGTCCAATTGACATCTTGCCTGTTCTTTAATATTCAGTAAGATATATTTAAATTTAATACAGGAGATTATCAATGCCAAACTGCAGTTCATTCCTGTTACGAATTCAAAAACCCAAGATGTTAACGAAAGGGTCTTCAGAGGAAATGAATATACTGGTCCGGCGGCCGCACTTACATCTGGCCGATGATCTCCGTAAAATTTATAAAGACCACGAGCCGGTCAATATAATTGTTGACCGAAGATACGGAAAACGACGGAAGGAATTAATGCCGGTTAATTATGATTGCCGTGCTGTTGTAGACAGGAGAAACCATACTGAAAGGAATTGGCGAATGAACTTAATTGTCAAACGCCCGCATGCATACCTGATCGATGACCTTCAAAGGGTGTTTAAAGGTCAGGACGGCGTTAATGTTATTGTTGACAGTCGGCACCGGGACAATGAACGCCGGAATGAAGACAAATTTGTCCCTGAAGATCGCCGGAGTGAAAACAGAAGAAGCGCCAATGAAACACTGGTCGAAGTTGTCATCTCCTATTAAGGGTTTATTCAAAAATAACTTCTCATTTTGATGCGCCGAACCATTTTGTCTGGCTGCGTTGCTCGTTGGTTTAATAGCCAGTTATTTGCCCTTCTCGTGCCATGCCACCCGGGCACCTCGACCCCCTAAGAATGGGAATTCATTTCTTCGTGAACCCTGAGTCAATAGAATATTGATCAGTCATTCATTCATTGTGGACTTAAAACTAAAGTCTTAAACCCAATGGTTTATGTCTGGCCCTGAAGGGAAGCGGACTCTCAAAGAAAAATGGCCTTTTTCTATGTATCCGATTAGCGTATTGAGTAATTTTTAGATATTGATATGCAATCCTTGCTTAAATTCATAAATGAAGATATATTTAGTAAATGAAGATATATTCGGGCGGTTAAATATTCGCATATTGCACAAGCAGCGGCTTAACTTGATGCGAACACAGTCGTTGTAAGATAATGAGCGAAATTCGAACAAGGATCGAATGAAACACCGTATCTGCCATGTCATAAAATATGCCATCGGGATTATATTGCTTGTCGGATTCCTTAATAACAGTGCCATCGCCGCTGTGACTTTCAACCCGCGCATATCTGTTGGAAATACTTTTGCGGATAATCTAAATTTAACTGCTGATAATGAAGAATGCGATTATATTACCACACTCAGTCCTGGTATTGATGTCAGCATAACAGGGCACCTTAATACGTTATCATTATCCTATACCCCGTCGTATGCGAGTTATTTGCAGTTTCCGGAAAACAACACCTTGCGACATAATGCACTTATCGATATTTCGAGACAAATTACCCGAACGACCCAGCTTGAATTCAGCAACAGCTATCTTTACACTGAAGATCCCATTTCCGATATTGATACAACCTACCGGCAGGGAAGAAATCCTTATACTACAAATACGGCTGCGCTTAGCGTAAACAATCAGTTCGGTCTGGAAGATTCCATCGCGCTTGGGTATGAATATTATTCTCTTAACAATACAGACGCAACGATCGAAGACAACGATTATCACCATCCGAGTGTAACGATGAACTATTGGCCGGTGGCAAATCGTTATGGCACTGAATCGGAAGTCGGCTATACAAAAAGGCATTTTGATGACTCTGAAGATTATAATGATATTCACTGTAGGCTTCGGTTGCTCCGGCGTTTCGGACCTCACTTCGACGTTTATGCTGAGTATACACAGGAATTAACGGACTATGTATCTGAAGGTGAAGATTATAAGGTCTATAGCCCTTTGATAGGGTTCGTATGGGATGAATCCATCAATTATAGCTTGTCGGCCAGTTTCGGCTATTTTTTCCGGGAAAATGATCATAGCGGATCTGACAGCGGACCTTTGGGAACGATTGAGAGCCGCTACACCTGGGAGCAGGGAACGTCTATTTCTATATCCGGCGTTGCCGGATATGATCGTGCTTCTGGTGGCGCTGAAAATTTAGGGTTTAATCCCTTTTATGACGTTTCAGGCATTATTGCGTATCCATTGAGCAGTCGTTTTCAAAGTAATCTATTTGCCGGTTATCGGTGGAACATCTATACAGACGAAATTCCTGATCGGGATGATACCATCTGGAGAACCGGTGCAGGACTGACCTATCAGGTATTGCCATGGATGATCGTGGAAATGAATTATATCTTTCGGAAGTTTGACTCAAATATTGATACAGAAGATTATGTTGAAAATCGGGCAGAGTTTACCGTAACCCTTACCCCCCGACAACCGGTTATGTTATCCCGTTAGCCGGAGGACGTATGTTTTTTTTTATCATTATTAATATACTCGTAAAGATGTCGGCTTCCTTATAAGAATTGGAGGGCTTATGCGAAAACAAATTGAATTTGTTATCCGGATAATTTTTATTCTGATGATATTGTGTTGGTTTCATTTTCAGGCGGCGTATGCTCTGGATATCAACGGAAAAATCAGCGTAGACAGTCGTTGGGCCACTGCGGACAGCCCGATCAATATAACCGGGGACGTTCATGTTGAAATGAACACGACGCTGACCGTTGATCCGGGTGTCGAGGTCGTTTTTCAATCTTCGCCGGATATCAGTCAGGGGTGTCAGGGGTATTCCATCAGGATTGATGGCACGTTGATTGCCCGGGGGGAGCAGATGGACCCGATTCTTTTTACCGCCGCAGACAGGTCGGTCCCCTGGGGGGCGATTATGTTCAGTGATACGAGCAGCGATTGGGATGAAGACGCCGCAACAGGGAGTGTTATAGAGTTTTGTGTGCTTGAATACGGCGGAAATGAACCGGAAGGCTCCGGCATGATCAGCTCCTTTAATGCAATGCCCCTGATCGCAAGGAATGCCATCCGTTTTGGTGTTGACGCCGGGATTTCGGCGTTGGTCTCTGAAGATCCGGCAGTCATATCTTCTTTAAGCAGCGATATCCCAATTATTTCGAACCAGATCTATAACAATGTGACCGGCATCCGGTTTTCGGCAGAGGGCGGGGTCATCGAAGATAATTATTTTCTCAATAACAACCGGGCAATTGCCCTTCAGGTCCGTTCCAATGATGTACAGGTTAAAAATAATACCGTTATCAGTTCAGCATCCGAATTGTTCGGAACAGGGATCTGGCTTTTTGTTGATGAAGCGGCAAGCGGTATTTCAGATTACCAGTGGACCCAGACTGCCGGGACGTCGGTGGTTTTGAGTAATCCGCAAAGCGCCCTGACAGCTTTTATGGGACCTGACCCCGGCAGTAATGTGGAAGTATTGTCTTTTGATTTGACGGTGACCAACAAGAACGGGCTTCAATCCACGAATACGGTGAGTGTTACCATAATCGGCGATAACCCCCCACCGGTTGCCAGTGCAGGGGCTGACAGTAATGTTCAGTTTCCTCAGGAAGAAGGTGTAGCGGTAATCGTCACTTTAAGCGGCGCGGGCTCTTCGGATCCGTATCTGGGAATCGCTACATACGCGTGGGAACAGCTAGAAGGTTTAACCGTTGAATTGCAGGGAGCAGACTCTATTGCCCCGACGTTTACTGTTCCGGCATCGATATCTGCCGGTGATCGCATGACATTTCAATTGACAGTTATGGATCAGGGCGGACTAACGTCAACTGATACTGTCGATGTCGTATTTTATGATGACAATATTTTTCCGGCTGCAGCGGCCGGTGAAGATCGAACCGTTTCCCAGGGAAGTACAGTGGCCCTCAATGGTACAGGTTCATCGGATCAAGACGGCAGTATTTCTAGCTACACTTGGGTACAGACGGATGGATTGCCAGTGGACCTGATCAACCCGAATACCGCCATACCCTATTTTGATACCACAGATAACACGACCCCTGAAACGGTTGTGTTCAGGCTACAGGTAACCGATAATGGCGGATTGCAAGCGACTGACGATGTTTCCATTACCGTTAACAGTTCATTGATCGCCGATATAAGTGCCAGCCCTTCTGCCGGTGGTCTGGTAATTTTGGACGGGAGTACATCGATCGACTATAACGCAACTGTCTATATCGATATAGGATCGAATGTTTTTGAAATAAATAATGAAAACGCGGGCCTTATTGCTCTTACAGTTGCTGAGAACGCCGCTTTTCAACTAAATATAACCGGTAATAATTTTAACGCAATAAGGAATGAAGGATATATTGTGTATACCTATAACTGGTCCGGACAAGCGCCGATCGCCATTGAAATGCCGGAAAACTGGTGGGGAACGGACGATGCGATGGTCATTGAAAATCTGATATATGATCAAAAGAATAACTATGAATTGCCGGAAATTGATTACCAACCGTTTGCCGGACACGATATTTCCGGTGTCGGGTCATCCTTGCCGTATCCGCCCCTTTCAGATGCCGGTCCTGATCTGGAGACCGCTGCAGATAATTCCGTGACCCTGGATGGCAGCGGCTCCTATGATCCTGATGGTATTGCCCGGTATCACTGGCAGCAAATAGATGGTCCCGAGGTGAACCTGAAAAACAATGACCAGGCAGTTGCTTCTTTTATTGCCCCGTCCGGCGGTGTTGATGGTGCCACCATTCAATTTCAATTGATCGTTTCAACAGACAATACTTTTTCTCATAAAGATACGGTCAATGTCATTGTCAGTCCGGATGAAGCCCTCTCCAAAGTAGATGCTGGCAGTTGTTTTGTTCAATCTGTTACGCCGAACCAGGTACTTAATTCTTTATCCGTAAAGTGGCTATTCATGTTTTTTATATCTCTAATAGCGGTGCCTGGCGTTTTTCGCCGATTTAAGAAATTTATCCCTGCGATTTTTATTGTTCAGGTAGCATTGGCTCTCAGTGTGCCAGTTGCCCATGCCGGATACCTTTCTGTGGGCGGCGGGGCAGGCGGGGATGCTGATGAAGTCAATGTGACGTTCGAAACCGGTGCAAAAGATATTGATGTCAAAAATCTGGATATGCTGTTTGGTATTGGCGTCTTTTTTATCCCCCATTCGAATAATGACCTGCCATCATCAACCATTTCTTTATCATGCCCCAATGATGATTGTGTCTGCATCGGCAGTGCCAGAAAAGGGACTGAAGTAGGATTCGCAGGGAAACTCGGTGTTGAGGTCGGATCCAGTAATTTTTATGTTTCAGCGATTGGCGGGTTTTCGGCTTATACCGAGAGCAAGCTTTCCCGATCTCCGGCCACAGGACGCGTCTATGAGGATTCTTCAGACAGTAAAGTTGAAGCCCTCTATGGTGGCGGCGTCAGTTATTTCATGGATTACAAATGGAATGTCGTTTTTCATGTCGATTATGACAACATCCGGGGTGTGACCGGTGCAATAGGGTGGCATTGGTAAAAAAAATGTGATTAAAAGGTTTTTACGAAGCCATCAAGGTTAAAAAATTAGGATTCATTCTATTCAGTACATGAAGGGCAGGGCCGTTCAAATTGGTTCTGCCCTTTATTTTTTACCATCAATCCGTATACCCGCAAAGGCGGGTATACAGAAGCGATTCCCAGATCTATTGAAAAGTTACGAATTTAATAAATAATTTCCTGTTTTTATGAATTATTATTTAAACATCATAGAATGTTGTACATATGTATACAGTTGTGAACGGAAATATACCAAAAAATATAGATTTCCCGTCCTTTTTTTTGATGGCTTTTATTATAAAATTTTTATTTGAAGAGGTATTTTTTTGGGTAACCTGTCAAATTTACAGATTTATTTATTTGAGCATCGAAATAATCGGAGAATGGCCGTGTAAATATTATAAATCAGGCCATAAGTCATTGATTAAAAAAATATTTCAACTGCGTCGAGGATTAAAAAATTATTATCACTATTCCCTTTAGGCGTGGTTAGAAAAGATATGGCATGAGATTTGCTTTATAATTAAGTTAAAAGTTACAAATCGATTCAATTGAATGAAAATAAAGGGGGAAAAGTTCAATGCGTTTTAAAAAGAAAATACAAAAAATTTTGCTTGAATAGCAAATAATAAAAAATATCAAAACCGTTTGAAAAAGGCAAACCATCCGAAAGGATGGCACGCAAAGGCACCGACCCCGATTCAAATTTCGAAAGGGCAGCGGGCCTGCCGGGCGGAATCAGCATCTCCTTGAATGTTGTTTCCTGCACGGCTGGAAATAGAATTTAAGGAGATTTTTCATGTACACCCAAAATAACAACAAACGTTTATCAATTATATTGACCATTGTTTCATTTATGTTTATATTTTTGGTATCTGCAGTTCATGCTGCTGATGTTACCCTCACTTGGAATAAACCTGATGACAGCCGTGTTATTGGCTATAATATTTACTACGGCATATCTGGAACCGACTTCACATCCACTCCTGTACAGACGGTTAACTCACCTGATCAGACCAGTTGCCTCATTTTGAATCTGGAAGAGGGGCAAGCATATGATTTTGCAGCTAAAAGCCTTGATTCAGAAGGAAATGAAAGTGAACTTTCTGAAATAATTAATTATCTGGTCCCCGTAACTGCAAGTGATATCGACGGTGACGGCTACACGGCGACTGACGGTGACTGCAATGACAATGATGTATCAATTCACCCCGGCGCAATTGAGATCTGTGGAGATGGGATTGATCAGGATTGTAGCGGTAGTGATCTAATATGTACTCCTGATCCAAATGATGTCGATAATGACGGAGACGGTTATACAGAAAACGAAGGGGATTTCAATGACAGTGATGCGACTGTTTCTCCTAGTGCCATTGAGATTTGTGGAGATGGAATCGATCAAGACTGTGATGGCAGTGACCTGGTTTGCGTATCAATTGAAGGCGTAACTCTTTCCTGGACAAAACCTGGAGATGATCGAGTCATTGGATACCATGTTTACTGTGGAAAATCAGGGACAGATTTTCAGGCAGCGCCATATGTGACAATCAACTCTGTTGATACAACCAGTTATGCTTTTTCAGGCTTGGAAGAAGGATTTGAGTATTCATTTGCCGTCACAAGTTTTGATGCTGATGGCAATGAAAGCGCTTTTTCCGAAACAATTACTTACTTTGTCGGCTCTGTATCAAATGACAATGATATCGACAATGATGTTGACGGGTATACAGAAAACGAAGGCGACTGCAACGACAGTGACCCTTTAATCCATCCGAATGCCGCAGAAATCTGCGGAGACGGAATAGATCAGGATTGTAACGGCAGTGACCTGACTTGTCCGGAAGATATAGATAATGACAGCGACGGATATACAGAAAATCAGGGTGACTGTAACGACAGTGATTCTTCAATTAATCCGGGTGCTGCGGAAATCTGCGGAGATGGAATCGACCAGGATTGTAATGGTAGTGACCTGACCTGTCCGGAAGACATCGATAACGATGGTGACAGCTATACAGAAAACCAGGGCGACTGCAATGATAATGATTCTTCAATCCATCCGAATGCTGCAGAAATTTGTG
>CAZQLG010000129.1:0-7543 GCA_964594105.1 uncultured Desulfococcus sp.
CAATTTTAAACATTTTACACTATACAGGTGCAAAAATATGGCAGAAACGGATAAAGACGATCTTATAGGCCTTTTGGAAGATACTGACGGTAACATTGATATTCCTGAAATTATGCCGTTACTGCCGGTAAGGGATGTGGTGATTTTTACCGACATGGTGCTTCCCTTATTCATCGGTCGTGAAAGATCAGTAAAAGCGGTTGATAAATCCATGGGCGGGGACCGTCTGCTATTACTTTCCACCCAAAAAGATCCTTCCATTGAAGATCCAGCACCGGACGATATTTATCGGGTAGGGACGATATGTCGTATTCTGCGGGTTTTAAAACTTCCAGACGGTCATTTTAAAGTGCTTGTCCAGGGACTTGAAAAAGGACGCATCAAACGATATACGGCAAAGAAATTTTTTTATAATGTCAAGGTTGAAACGCTAAAGGATGTTCCCTTTGAAAAACTCGAATTAGAACATCAGGCGCTGATGCGTAATATTCGGGAAAATTGTGAAAAAATTTTGACCATTCGCGGCGAATATTCAAGTGAAATCGGTATTCTTTTAGATGAAATCGAACATCCGGGAAAATTGGCGGATCTGGTATCATCCAATTTAAAATTAAAAATTGAGGAGGCCCAGGAACTGCTTGAAATATCGGACCCGGTTCAACGGCTGAACAAAGTCAATGATTATCTGACCCGTGAGGTCGAACTGTCAATGATGCAGGCAAAAATTCAATCCAATGTCAGGGATGAGATTTCAAAAAGTCAACGGGATTATTTTCTGCGAGAGCAGGTTCGGGCGATCAATAAGGAGTTGGGTGAATTTGATGATAAAGTGGAGGAAATCGGCGAATATAAAAAACTTATCAAAAAAGCCAAACTCTCGAACGAAGCGGGCAAGGAAGCTGACAAGCAACTGCATCGTTTAGAACAGATGCATCCGGATTCATCCGAAGCATCAGTGATCCGAACCTATCTGGATTGGATTCTGGAATTACCGTGGCATAAGTTGACGAAAGACAAAATTGATATTCAGGGAGCCAAGAAAATCCTTGATAAACATCATTATGGGCTTGAAAAAATTAAGGACCGTATACTGGAATACCTGAGTGTCCGGAAGTTGAACCCCGATAAAAAGGGGCAGATACTTTGTTTTGCCGGTCCGCCCGGGGTTGGGAAAACGTCTCTTGGCCAGGCGATTGCAAAAGCGATGAACCGAAAGTTTTTCAGGGTTTCGTTGGGTGGCATACGGGATGAAGCCGAAATCAGAGGCCATCGCAGAACATATATTGGCGCCATGCCCGGTCGGATATTACAGGGGTTGAAACAATGCGGAAGCAGTAATCCTGTTTTTATGATGGATGAGATTGATAAAATCGGATCTGACTTCAGGGGCGATCCCTCGTCAGCACTCTTAGAAGCCCTTGACCCGGAACAGAATTCAAATTTTAGCGATCATTATTTGAATTTGTCGTATGATTTATCCAATGTCATGTTTATTTTGACTGCCAATGTCATTGATACCATTCCATCGGCCTTATTGGATCGGATGGAAGTGATCCATCTTTCCGGTTATACGCTTGAAGAAAAATATGCCATTGCGGAAACATTTTTGCTGCCCCGGCAGATTAAGGAAAATGGATTAACCAAGAAAAATATATCCATCAGCGCCGGCGCTTTACAGCAGATTATCGAAGAGCATACGTGTGAGTCCGGTTTAAGGAATCTTGAAAGGGAGCTTGGGACAATTTGTCGAAAGCTGGCGCGTAAAATTGCTGAAAACGAAAAGGGACCGTTTTCCCTTACGAAAAATAATCTTCACCAGTTTCTGGGTCCCCCAAAATTTCTTCCTGAAATGGATCAGGAGGAAAGTCAGATCGGTTTATCCACCGGACTTGCCTGGACATCCGTTGGCGGTGAAGTCCTTTATATTGAAGCGACATTGCTGGAAGGCAAGGGGGAGCTGATTATAACTGGACAAATAGGTGATATCATGCAGGAATCCGCTCGTGCGGCGGTGACTTATACCCGCGCCCATCGTAAAGACTTTGGTATAAAAAAAGATTTCTTTGAAAATATGGATATTCATATTCATGTTCCTGCCGGAGCCATTCCCAAAGATGGGCCATCTGCCGGGATTTCCATGGCAACAGCGCTTATATCAGCGATCACCCATCGGCCGGTCGATACGGAAGTCGCCATGACCGGGGAAATTACCCTGCGGGGCAGGGTCCTGCCCATTGGCGGTTTAAGAGAAAAATCGTTGGGGGCACTTCGGGCAGGCATCAAAAAAATTATCATCCCTGAAAAAAATCGTAACGAATTGTCAGAAATCCCCAAAAATGTTAAGCGGAAAATTAAATTTTTTCCGGTTTCCACGATTGATGAAGTGATTGCCATTGCACTGGGTGACAACTTAAAAGTACCGGCTGCTTCGAAAAGCAAAAAGACCGGGAAAAGTAAAAAAATCACAAAAAGCAAATAGGACAAATGTGGTTTAAGGGCTGTTTATGAAAATACTTGCGGTTGATACTGCGACAAAATCCTGCAGTGTGGCTGTTATGGATGAGCAATCCGTAATTTCAGAATATACGGTTAATCATAAAGAGACGCATTCCAGATTTTTAATGGGAATGATCCATGCCATTCTCGATATCTGTCGCTTAACGGTTATCGATCTTGATGGGTTTGCTGTAACCATCGGCCCGGGAAGTTTTACCGGGCTGCGGATCGGTTTAAGCGCAATAAAAGGGCTTGCATTGGCTACGGGTAAACCGCTTGTCGGTATATCGACGCTTGAAGTATTGGCATATCAAATATCCGGATCAGATAAACTGATCTGTCCCATGATGGATGCCAGAAGGGATGAGGTCTATACCGCCCGTTACTATTTTAACGATCAAAAACTTGAATGCCAACAATTGCCGCAGGTTGCCAGCCCTGAAAAAGCCATTGAAAATATCAATGTGCCTTGTATTATGGTCGGTGACGGTTCAATGCGGTATCAGGCGTTGATTAAAAGCAGGCTGGGATCGATGGGTATTTTTGCAAACTTTACCCAGCAAGTCATCAGGGCGTCGACAGTTGGCCATATTGCCATGCAGCGGTTTACATTAAATGATACAGATGATGCAAGTCGTATTGAACCATTTTATATCCGAAAATCTGATGCAGAAAAAAATTTAAAACCAACGCTTCCGGGTTGAATATTCCTAAATTGAGGATATAATATCTTGATAGTTTCGTAAAAAATATTTGGATGGCTAAGTTAAAAATTCCACCAATCCCATAAAATTTGGCAAGGCGGTGTGGTTTTTCAGGATTGAAATAATACATGTTGTATATTGAAAGTCTGAAAAACCACTGCAACGCAGTAGATGGGAGTTTTTACGACGCCATCAATATCTTGGCATTGCTGTTTTTATTGACACAATGCGTATATTCATTTATTTATTTATGGTTATCCTGAGTCCATAATACTAAAAACGATAACCGAGATGAGGACAAATTGACTGATAATTCAACAAATACGTTTTTTCGGGCAGATCCCCAAAGTCAGACGGCGTTCCCTATTACAAAGGCCGGGTGGCCGATAATATTTGCATCGGCATTTGTTACGTTTGTGCTGGCCCTGGCAGGCCTGGCTTACCTGGCATTAATCGGTACGCTGGTTACATTTTTTATCTGTAACTTTTTTCGTGATCCGGACCGGGTGACGCCGAATAAAAATGATGCAGTGATATCCCCGGCAGACGGGCGGGTTGTTTCGACGGGTGTGGTGGAGACAAATCCCTTTATTGACGGCCCATGTTTAAAAATCGGTATATTTATGAATATTTTTAATGTTCATGTAAACCGAATTCCGTTTTCCGGCACAATAAAAAAAATAGCCTATTATCCGGGAAAATTTTATTCTGCGAATAAAGAGGAAGCCTCCACCGACAATGAACAGAACGCCTTGATTTTGGAAACAGATAATCAACAGCGGTTATGTTTTGTTCAGATCGCCGGTTTGATCGCAAGACGGATTATCTGTCATGTTCAGGAAGAAGAAGACGTTGTCTGCGGACAGCGGTTTGGATTGATTTGTTTTGGTTCACGCGTTGATGTTTATTTACCACCAGACACAACTTTGGATGTCATCAAGGGCGATAAAGTAAAAGCAGGTACTTCCATTTTAGGATATTTAAAATCAGATTAATAATTTTGCAATCATAGCGCATTCTATGCATGACGGTAATTTTTTATGAGGAGTGATTTAAAAATGACGAAAAAGTATGATATGGCAGTCCTTCCGGGAGATGGTACCGGCCCTGAAGTTGTTGATGAAGGGTTAAAAGTACTTGAAGCAACTGCCTCAAAATATGATTTTGAGTTGAATTATTCAACATTCAATATCGGCGGCGATCATTATATTCGCACGGGTGAAATATTACCGGAGGGCATTGTTGAAGAACTTTCAAAAAAAGATGCGATTCTTTTAGGCGCCATCGGCCACCCGGATGTTAAGCCCGGAATACTGGAAAAGGGAATATTGCTTGCCCTTCGATTTTCTCTGGATCAATACATTAACTTAAGACCGGTCAAACTTTATGACGGCGTCGCAACGCCTTTAAAAGACAAAACGCCTGATGATATTGATTTCGTGGTTGTCAGGGAAAACAGCGAAGGCCTTTACGCCGGTGCCGGTGGTTGCCTGAAAAAGGGAACCCCGGATGAGGTGGCGATTCAGGATTCCATTAATACCCGAAAAGGTGTGGAACGGTGTATCCGTTATGCCTTTGAATACTGCAGAAAGCGAAATAAGGGCAAAAAATTAACGTTGTGTGGCAAAACCAATGTGTTGACGTTTGCTTTTGATCTCTGGGAAAGAACGTTTAATGAAGTGGCCAAAGAATATCCGGATATTGAAACGGATTATGCCCATGTGGATGCCATTTGCATGTGGATGGTCAAAAATCCGGAATGGTTTGATGTGATTGTTACCGATAACTTATTTGGTGATATTATCACCGACCTGGGCGCGATGATCCAGGGTGGGATGGGAATTGCTGCCGGTGGTAACATTAATCCGGAAGGCGTATCCATGTTTGAACCCATTGGCGGATCCGCACCCAAATATACTGGCCTGCAAGTCATTAACCCCATCGCTGCAATTTCATCGGTTCAATTATTGCTTGAAACAATCGGCGAATTTGAAGCTGCCGTTAGTGTTGAATCTGCGGTAAAAAAGACCTTGCGAGATGATTTAAAGGATGTTGCCGCTGGGAAAATGGGGTATACAACCAGTGAAGTTGGGGATATTGTCATGAATTACGTTAAAGATGGTGAGGGAGAATAATTTTGGAACAAGTTCCCATCACCCGGCAGGGGTATGATCGGCTGAAACAAGAACTGGCGAAGTTGAAAGCAGTTGAAAGACCCGAAAACATTAAAGCGATTGAAGAAGCCAGGGCGCACGGTGATCTTTCTGAAAACGCGGAGTTTGATGCGGCGAAGGAACGCCAGTCGTTTATTGAAGGCCGCATCATGGAATTGCAATATAAACTGGGTAATGCGGATGTGATTGATCCGGATACACTGAGTAAGGATTTTGCAAGATTTGGATGCACGGTTTTACTCGAAAATATTGATACGGGTGATGAAGTAAAATATCAGCTTGTCGGACCCGATGAGTCTGATATTAAAAAAGGAAGAATTTCAGTGGCATCGCCGCTGGGCCAGGCAATTATTGGAAAACAAATCGGTGATGAGATGATAATAATAGCGCCTGTTGGTAAACGCAGTTATGAATTGATTGAAATTCTTTAATATGAGCTTGATTGTCTGCTTGATAGCGGTAATCACCATTGGAGGAAAAATATGGCCAGAGTCACTGTTGAAGATTGTTTAAAACGAATACCTACGCGATTTATGTTAGTGCATGTGGCAACAAAGCGTGTTCGGCAGCTCTTAGAAGGAAGCCCGCGTCTTGTTAAATCAAATAATGAGAATGTCGTTACCGCATTGCGCGAAATTTCCGCTGGAAAGGTGTTTCTTAAAGAAGAAGAGGAAAGCACAGAATAGTATATTGACTGATAAAAAAAATATATAAATGTCGCAATATCTGTTTAAATCAATGAATCGAGATGTGGGGAAAGCGATTCATCACTATGATATGATATCTCATGGCGACAGGATTCTTGTCGGCGTGTCCGGCGGTAAAGACAGTCTGACATTGTTATGGATTTTAAATGAACGGCTTTCACGAATACCCATAAAATATAAACTGTATCCTGTTTATATTGACCCCGGCTTTCCGAATGGATTTGCTGATGCGCTTTCTGAATTTGTTAAGCACATGGGCTTTGAATTGCGAGTTGAGAAAACAGATTATGGAATTGTTGCGCATAGTACCACGAATCTTGAAAATCCCTGTTTTTTATGTGCCCGTTTGCGCAGAAAAAGACTATTTGAAATTGCTGATGAGCTAGATTGTAAAAAGGTCGCCTTGGGTCATCATAAGGATGATATTATTGAGACTTTTTTTTTGAATATTTGTTATTCAGGAAATATTTCCACAATGCGCCCATCGCAATCGGTTTTTAAAGGCAAAATTTTTATTATACGGCCATTGGCCTATGTTGATGAAGACAGAATCAAGCGGTTTGCCGGAAATAAACAATTTTCTGAATTTAGAACCCCCTGTCCGTCTGCGGATATTTCAAAACGAAAAGAGATAAAAGAATTGTTGAACCAGTTGTATCGGTCGAATAAAAAAATAAAAGGAAATATATTCAGATCAATGAAAAATGTGAATCCTGAATATCTGTTATAAGTTTAAACGGCCCAAACCAATTTAATATAAAAAGTTAACCGGAAGTCCAGGCGGCAACCGGTCGAGTGAAATATAACATAATGAATACGATAAAAGACATACAAAATGAACGTGATTACAGAAATATTGCCATTAATAAAGTCGGTATCAAGGATTTAAAATACCCGGTGACCGTGCTTGACCGCAACCGAGGAAAACAGCATACCGTTGCATCCATTAATATGTATGTGGATCTTCCCCATGAGTACAAGGGGACGCATATGAGCCGATTTGTTGAAATGCTTCATCTTTTTCGGCCCAATATTGCCTTAAAAACATTTGCAGAAATTTTAGGCCAGATGAAAGAACACTTAAATGCCGCATCTGCCCATATTGAAGTGACGTTTCCGTATTTTATTGAAAAGAAAGCACCGGTGACCCAATCGCCGGGCCTCATGGATTATACCTGTCGACTGGTCGGCTCGATTAATTCAGACAGTCGGGTCGATCTGGTTTCAGAAGTCATTGTACCCATTTCATCTGTTTGTCCCTGTTCAAAGGAGATCAGCACTGCTGGTGCCCATAATCAGCGGGGTATGGTTACTTTGAAAATCCGGTTTAAAAAATTTGTCTGGATTGAGGATATGATTGAGCTGGCCGAAAAGGCTGCCTCATGTGACGTCTACTCGGTATTAAAGCGCTCTGATGAGAAATATATTACTGAAAAAGGCTATGATAATCCGAAATTTGTTG
>CAZQLG010000130.1:0-7506 GCA_964594105.1 uncultured Desulfococcus sp.
AATATCATATGAAAATTAGCTGAATATTACGGGAAGATTACTATTTGGTAATGTTAGGCTGGATATTAAGGATTTAGATAGCTGGAGCATCTAAATGTTGATGGCTTCGTAAAAAGTCCAAATTCTTTGTTGCGCTGCATTCTTCGTTTCTTCAAAGTACGCTAAGTACGAATCATCACTCAGGATTTGCGCACCTTGCCAATTTTATGAGATTGGTGAAACTTTTTTCTTTGCCATCGGCAATCTGACTTTTTACGAGACTGTCAAATATTTATTGAGTAACCGAATAACAATCCAAAATCATTACTATTGTGCATAGATACAACATTCTCTACCAAACCAAATTGAAAGACGGAAGTATTATTTAACTGCCACTTAAAACCAATATTTAATTCATGGACCGGATCTCCAAAAGAGCCTAAGTTTTTAATCACCCCTTCATGGACATTATACTGGAGATAAATCGGAAAGTTGGGTCTCAGATTCCATGAAATTGAAATCAACCCGGAAAATGCGCCTGACTTAAAAGTTTGTCCAACATCACCCATCATAAATTCATTCTGGTTGTATCGCTCATATCCAACATGGCCGTAGATGAGCCAATTGTCAGCAAGCCGTTTTGACAAACCAATCTGCAAACCAAAATCCAACGGTTTTTCTGAATTTTGCGGTCCATCAATACCATAACGCACAATACCACCAAAACTGACTGCAGGCAGCCATTGCTGATTGCCATTTGTCAGGATATGATTAAATCCGATACCGATGCCGGTGTTTTGAAAGTCTCGATTAATGCTATCACTTGAGTAAAGGACCTCGCCGTTTGAATCTTTTAAAATAAAACATGTTTTATTTTTAGACCATTCATCTCTGCCATTCTGGTCAATATTGAGCAAGTTATGAGCACTTTCAATAAACCCGTCCATAATTCCGCCCCAGTAATAACGATGATCTATGAATCCAATTATTCCGAAATAGTCATTAAAACCATAGGTCACACTCAAGTGTCCGTCAAAAAGTTCATAGTCAAAAAGATAGTCATTCTCATTCAGCCACACATTGTTTGTACCGGCAATTAGCTTGACGCCCCAACCGGGTTTGATAGATGCAGGGCCAAGAATCAGCATACTCAGCCGAATACTTTGTCCGGGGGATGACGAACGATAATCCAAAGGCCCCAGCCCGTGATTATAATCAGGTGGCATTATTTCCGCTGCTGCCGGATTCATATTAAAAAATACCATCCACAGAAAACAACAAAAAATAACACCCAAAATTAATCTGTTTTTTATTTTTTGAACCATCTCAATTCTTTCTTTTTCTATTTTTGACAAAAGGCATTGTCACAGGATATTGCCAGCAAAAAAGTTGACATCATTTTGATTGCAAGTTATATTGATTGCAAGTTATATTGATTGCAAATGATGGAGATAAAAAGATGAAAACCCTTACAATCAGAAACATACCAGATGACCTATATAATATTATTGGCCGGATTGCACGACGTAATCGCAGAAGCATTCAACAACAATTACTGGTTCAACTTGAAAGGCTTCGGGTTCTTGATAATAAATCACCCGTCATCCGGGCTGCCGCGATAAGAAATCGACTTTCCGGACGAGCCGTTGGAGATACAGTTCGTGAAATTCGTGAGGACCGTAGAAGATGAAAATTGTCGTTATAGACACATCTGCGTTAATCCGATTTTATGTTCCGGACGGGGATTTACCTGAAGAGCTTGAAAAAATTATTGACTCCGCCTGGCATGCCGAGACGATTCTTATGGTTCCTGAACTGTTTTTTGCAGAGGCGGCACAGGTTTTGTTGAAAAAAGAAAAAGCAGGATTTCTTAAAAGGGAGGAAGTGGATGAAATCCTGTCTTCCATCATGGAACTGCCCATTGAACGTATAGGCCATTATGAATTATTACCCGATGCATTAACCCTTGCCCGCCAACATAATCTCACAGTTTACGATGCCCTTTTTCTGTCTCTGGCCCAAAAGAAAAAAGCCCGCTTAATTACCAGTGACCGGCAATTAGCCAAAACATTTGAGGCCATATAAATTCTTGGGTGGAACGCTCACCCCTCTTAATGACTCTCCCATGCCTCCTTGCCCTTTGCCATAAAAAATTTGACATTCATTATAATGGTCACAATTTCTAATTTTACCCGTCACGAGGAAAAATCCCATGAAAATAGACAGTTATATCCCCGTTACAAAGGCCAAAACCATGTTGCTGGACATAATTCGCATGATCGATGACAGAGAAGACACCGTCGCCATCACCAAAAACGGCATCCCCAAGGCGGTTCTTCTGTCAATGGCGCAATACGAGGCAATGCGGGAAACCATGACAATTATGGGAGACCAGAACATGATGAAACAGATTCGACACTCCCAGAATGAGATAAAGGAGAAAAAACCACTGATTGACTTAGAGGATCTCCTTTGAAATATCGGGTCAAACTGACCGCTACCACTGCTGAAATGTTCAAAAACCTGCACCCGGACATCAAAAAACAGTTCAAAGCCACCCTGAAAGAACTATACAAAACACCGTATCTGGGCAAATCATTGCAAAATGAACTGATCGGTTTGAAATCTTTAAAAATGAAACATTACCGGACAATTTATCAAATTGATGATCAAAACAAAACCATCATTATTTATGCCATTGGTCTTCGTAAAGATATCTATGAGGTCATCACCGAACTGGTTCTGTAGCAGGTTATTGAAAGACGTCAAGGGTGCAGTCAAAACAAGGCAACTTTAATTGGCAGCGGTCCAAAGCTATAATCGCTGATTAACAATTTCCGAAACTTCTGCCACCTGAATCTTGTCGTCCATATTCTCGACCTTGACCGCATCTTCCAGCATGACCGCGCACATGGGACATGCGACCGCAAGAATTTGGGCACCCGCATCAACCGCTTCCCGGACACGGACACGGGCAGACGAGTCATCTCCGCCGG
This sequence comes from uncultured Desulfococcus sp., assembly GCA_964594105.1. GTDB lineage: Bacteria > Desulfobacterota > Desulfobacteria > Desulfobacterales > Desulfosalsimonadaceae > SURF-3. The sequence goes on from CAZQLG010000130.1 coordinate 2,976, forward strand.
ACAGCAAGTCCGTGAAGAAATTTCCACCGCCGCCGCCGCAGCACAGAGCGTTTTTGCGATTCCGATCCATTTCAACAAGGCTTACCCCGGGAACAGATCTTAAAATCATACGAGCGGATTCATAGTCCGTATTATGCCGCCCCAGATAACAGGGATCATGAAAAGCAATTTTTAGGTCCGGCTCTTTGGTTGAAAAATCCAGCGAGGTCATGGCAAATGCCAGCACCTGGGTGTAATGAAATACCTGATACTGCCCGCCCAGAGCCGGATAATCATTTTTAAACGTATTAAAGCTGTGAGGAGAAAGGGTTATAATTTTTTTGACGTTTTTATTATTTAAAATCTTAATATTTTTTCCAGCCAACTCTTCAAAAAGCGGGGTTTCCCCAATGGCTTTCACATCATTGCCATCCGAGTTTAATGCCTCTGTGATGACGCCGAAAGAAATCCCCGCTTTCTGCAACAGAGTGACCACAGACCGGGCAATTTCCTGACCTCTTGGCTCATAGGTGCCCACATCATCAGCAAAAAATAGATATTCCTGGTCTGAAAATGGCTCTACCTCAAGCCCGTCCATCCATTGAGTACTTTTTTTAACTGATTTACCGTATGGATTACCATGAAGCTGAACTTTGGTTAAATAATCCCGGACTGCCGGAGGCACCAGACCGGCATCCAGAAACGCTTCTTTTCCGGCAGTAAATGCCAGAAGCAGACGATCCCTGAATTCCGGAAACGCACAATGTTCTACACAATTACCACAGGAGGCACAGGAAAACATGATTTCAGCAAAGCGCTGACTCGCAGGAATTTTTCCATCAAGCCACGCCCGAAGCAACCACATCCGACCCCCGGGTGAATACGTTTCAAAACGAAACGCCAGGTAAGACGGGCAGTTAATATCTACATAATTGCCGGGCAGCTTGCAGTAGCCGCATCGAAAGCATCTGTGCAATATTTCTTCGTGTTCCATTATTTTTTCCTTGTTTAAATGATGGCTTCGTCAAAAGTCCAACACCAATTTTAGGCTTGGGTTACGCTACAGCCTTCGTCGCTCAACGTATATTCGTACGCCTCGCTCCTCAGGCTACGCGTGCCTTGCCAGTTTCAGCAGATTGGTGAAACTTTTTTCTTTGCCATCAGAAGTTTTTTTCATGGTCATCAATAAAAATCAAACAGTTGATTATTTACATATATAATCAGAAAAAATTAATTTTCCCAGTTGCCCGGATTCATGATGCCTTTGGGATCCAAAACAGACCGGATTTTCCCCATCAGCGCAAACGTATTTGGATCCATCTTTTCTATGATCTGTTTTTGGGCAGGCTCTTCTGCTTTCCAGGGAATGCCGCCGATTTTCAAAGCTGCTATGTTGGTTGCTTCCAGCGCATCCGATGCCCGTTTGACATCCTCTGCATCCGCCCGGTTAAACGCATAGGCAAAAAAGAACATCATACAATGTCCGGCCCCTATGATGCGCGCGCCCAATGAATAACTGACATTATATTTTTCCGCGATCTCCAGCCCGGCGCGATAGGCCAGGGGGAAATGTTCAATGGCCATCATAGCGCCCACATATTCAAAACCACCGCCTTTTCGAAGATCTGCAAATCGTGCCAGATCCGGAGACGGAATTTCTAAAAACCGGCCTTTTTGCGACGGCGGCAAGGGCAAAAACCCGGCAATTTTCCGGTCCATATACTCACGAACCGACGCCTGGATGAGATTCCGTTTAAAGGTCAACTCTTTTTTCGTATGCGCCCCATAGGCAATATTGATATGCATAAATCCCTTGGCCCAGGCCGGCTTTGGCGACATCCAGGGCGTCATATCTTCGGCCACCTGGGTACTCGTCAATCGTGATATGATTTCCGGCATCAAATCCGCATCTTCCGCCACAAAAATCAGCACATCATTGTGTTTATAGCTTGGGAACAACTTAATTCCCAGCCGGGTGACAATCCCGGTGGTGCCGGCCCATCCCAGAAATAGGCCGGACAAATCCGGCAGCGGTGACCGGGCAAACCACTGTGGCGAAACACTGCAGGAACCGGTCCGGATGATCTCACCGGAAGGCAAAACAATCTCCATGCCGGTGAGCATATCGGAGTGGGACCCGCCCAACATGGACAGATGCCCGGAGCCGTGAATACAAACATTACCGGCCAGGGTGGCAATAGGTGGTGCATCCGGCATGGAATGCTTCAACTGGGGGTGATGTTTTTTCAGATAGGCTTTAAACATTCCCTGGGAAGCGCCGCCTTCAACCACCGCATATCGGCTTTGCGGGTTCACTTCAATGATGTGATTCATGCGTTTCATATCAACAATAATGCCGCCTCTTAAAGCGCGGGTCAAACCGGACAGGACCAGCCCGGCCCCCATGGGAACAATCGGGACGTTCAGTTCATTGGCCAGCATAACAACCTGCTGGACTTCGTCTGTGTTTGCCGGCATCACGACGGCATCCGGTGCTGCCGCCGGCATGGTGCCTGGATCCATGGAATACAGGTATCTCTCCTCAGGTTCTCCGGAAACAAATCGGGAACCCACTATTTTTCCCAGTCGCGTAATCAGATCAGTTGTCATGTTAATCTCCCAAAGCTATTTGAACCAGATCGCTGACCAGAATCGGCATCAGACCCTGCTCCGCGACTTCCTGGCCTAATGTGGCCATACAAAAAGGACAGTTAAACACGCAGTAGGTTGCGCCCACAGACAGCATATCATTCATATTTTTTTCCACCAGTTCATCGGCCAGTTCTTCCCGCTGATGTGCCCTCGGCACCCCGCCGCAACAGAGCGCAGTTTCCCGGTCATATTTTCTCGGCACCCGGTCTGCGCCTATTTTTTCAAAAACTTCATCCAGGACCTTATCGGTCTGAGGGCAGAGACGATTTGAACACGGTCGCTGATAAACAATTTTTGCATTAATCGGCTTGATGTGATCTTTTAAAATATCCAACCGTTGATTGTAATAATCAAACTGATGAATGGGCTTAAACGGGACATCGATACCATAGGCATCAGCAACACTGGTGTAGGTCCCGTAACACTCATCATGAAAACAGACCAGTTCATTGGTATCGGCATCTTTCAGATAAAAAGACATAATATTCTCGATCATTTCCGGAACCCGCTTTCGGATAGTGGAATTTTTCGCAAAATGCAGCCACATAATATTGCAGAAAATATCCATGCCTACAATGGTGGACGCCCCTTCAAACAATTTTCCCCGAACGCATCCGGTGAGCATGGGAAATGCGCACATATCGATCACCGGGCCGGAAACCGATTGTTTTGTAATTCTCCCTTTGGGTGCCATCATGCGCAACTGCTCTTCGACAATCGGCTTGGGGGCCGGTAAAATCCCTAGTTCTTCCTGTCGTTCCACCAGCAGGAAAAACGGGTTATTATCATACGGGCAATATTCCTGGCACGCGTAGCAGGTCAGACATTCATGCAATACCCGACTGTCTTTGCCGTCATTAATTTTTAATTTTTCTTCCCGGGCGTCGGCAATGTCAGTAAAGGTAACATACTGGCAGCGCATGAGACAATCGATGGTCTCACAATTAACACATAAATCCGGATTAAATTTTATTGATTCCACGTAAAACCTCCGATTGATTATAATTAGGGGTTCAGGTTGAAGGTTAAAGGCTGAAAGGGAAAACAGACACAGATTTCTTACCGCCGTTTACCAATGCCGGATTACGCGCTTCGCGCTAATCCAGCCTACGCATTTAAATAAATGTTCAGCGTTTAGTTTTTTTAGTTTCTACCTTCAGTCTTCAGTCTTCAGCCTTCTACCTCTTTTCCTGTCGCCCCGCCAGAATGGCCGCGCCGATGGCACCATTCACCTGGGCATGTTCAGACACCTGGATAGCAATTTCCAGCTTGCTTTCCAGCGCCCGGACCGCGCCGATATTTTTTGCCACACCACCGGTCATCATGACTGGTTCCACTACCCCCACCCGTTTGGCCAGGGCAGACACCCTGGAAGCAACCGATTCATGAATGCCCGCAATGATATTTTCACGGGTCTCGCCTTTTGAAATCAGGGAAATCACCTCTGATTCGGCAAAGACCGTGCAAATGCTGCTGATTTTTGATGGTGTATCCGCCTGTAGGCAAAACTCGCCAAAACCGTCCAGGTCGACTTCCAGCGCACGGGCCATAACTTCCAGAAACCGGCCCGTACCTGCCGCGCATTTATCATTCATCGCAAAGTCGACCACCCGACCGGATTCGTCGATGCGAATAACCTTGCTGTCCTGCCCGCCGATATCGATGATAAATCGGATATCCGGATTTAAAAAATGCGCACCGGCCCCGTGACAGGTAATTTCGGTAATCGCCTTGGTGGCAAACGCAACACTGTTCCTGCCGTAACCGGTCGCTACCACAGCCTCCAGTTCTTCTAAGTGGATTCCGATTTCTTTTGTCAATTCTTCAATCACGTTTTTACCGGCCTGGACAGCATTATAGCCGGTAAACAAGACACGGCTGCCAAGAATTTTTCCGTCTT
>CAZQLG010000131.1:0-7498 GCA_964594105.1 uncultured Desulfococcus sp.
GCAAATCCTGAGTGATGATTCGTACTTAGCGTACTATGAAGAAGCGAAGGATGCAACGCAACAAAGAATTTGGACTTTTTACGAAGCCATCACCATTGGCTTTTTTATTTTTTCCCTGACCCGGCCAGAAAAGTTACTTTAAAAAAAGTATAAAAAAAATTATTTATCTTCAACCCCTTCTTTTATTAATAATTCTCTGTACCAGCATGCAAAATCAAACATGCCCTGACATTTTTCATTCTCATTAATAATCCCGAGACATATTTCAAAAGCGCCCTTCGCGTAATCGGTACTGTAATCGTCAGCCCCCAGGTTTTGAAGAAATTCACGTATCAGCACATGGGATGTTCTTTTGGTTTTATCCTGACGAATATCTATGGGATCCTTGGGCTCCTGAAATGGATCCCATTTGTCAAGCCCCCTTTTTAGAATCTGTTTCTGTCGCCGGGGGGCCATGCCGTCAAAAATCGCCTGTTTCCGAAACGCTTCTTCATTAGAGAGATCCGTCATCATTGCCTCCAGTATCATTGTTGCCGTCCGGTTCATTTTTAGTTTTTATCCCCAAATATTCCTCGCTATAATCAGTAATCAGCGACATAGACAGGGGCACCAGTATTTCCGCCATCTGAATATATTTTGAATGAATGCCTTGAACGAGTTCAGAAGATAAAACCAACAATTGATCATGAACGATGTCATGATTTAATGTCGGATAACTTTCGCCAGCCTTAAAACCAGACAAACCGCAAGTGCGCCCTTTGCCACCGATTGCCTGTGGAATACCGTACACTCGGCATGCAATAGGTCGAAACGCATACATTTCACATAGATTTTCCTTCCCCAGCAACGGACAACGGATTCGTTTCTGCCCGACTTCTTCGACAACCGCTTCTTCCTCTTTGCCTCCCTGTGTGGACCGGTAGGCGTCTTTTTTAATTTTGTATATCTGCCGATCTGCCTTGCTGGCTTTCTCAAGCAAATCGATTTTTTCTTTTCCGTCAAACGTTTCATTAAAGCGATAATTAATATACAAGGCTTCAATCAGCGTAAGGTCAAACAGCGCATGACAACAATCCGCACACCCTTCTTTGCATTTCACCTCATCCGGATATTTGGCTTTAACCTGTTCAAAGACACTTTCGGCTGTTGAAACCATTGCTTCATATTGTTTAAAGTAGGGTATTAAATCTATTTTCATATATTCTTTCCTCCCATTTATTCGACACAACGACATCATGCCATCAAATTTAAATTTTTTAGCGCCCCGCATGAAGCCAGTATTTTTTCTATCCTGTTTCTCAAGATGTTTCACGTGAAACATTTCATTATCAATCTATTTTCCAATACAAAATCGACTGAAAATAGTATCAAGGATATCCGGCTTAATGTTTTCTCCTGTAATATCAGACAACGCTTCCAGTGACAACTTCAAATCAATCGAAACCAGCTCAAACGGTATCGATCGCTCAAGTCCATCCCTGGCAGCGCCTAAAGAAAGCAGGGCTTTTTCCAGAGAAAATTTATGCCGCAAGTTAGGCACAATCGTATCTTCAACGTCAAAGCCTGAGTTTAAGGCCGTTTCAGCGATAAGCGCCTTTAAGTCTTCGATCCCCTGATTATACAGGGCGGATATGCGGATGCAACCATTCTTTCCAGCCTGATCCCATTGCCTGGGAATTTCAAACCGTATTTGCTCATCCGGCAAATCAATTTTATTAATGACAATAATTATTTTTTTATGCTGAATTTTTTTAAAAAGATCAAGATTGTTTGGCGTTAGGGGGTTGCCCGCATCCACGGTATACAGCAGAATATCTGCTCCGGATATATATTCCCACGCTTTCTCGATACCTATCTGCTCAACGGTGTCCGGATTTTCATGTATACCGGCTGTGTCCGTCAGCACAATAGGAACGCCACTTACAATAAAGGCGTCTTCAATAAAATCCCGCGTGGTTCCGGGAATGTCGGTAACAATCGACCGATCTTTGTCAATCAATCGGTTCATTAAGCTTGATTTTCCCACATTGGGCCCGCCGACAATCACAATTCTCAAGCCTTCTCTCAAGAAACTCTGTTCCTCACTGCGCGCAATAAGCGTATTTATTTCACCAATCAATTCCTCATCTAACCGTGATATTAAGGATTTTACATCGATATCACCTTCGACCTCATCCGGAAAATCAATTGCAGCTTCGATATACGTCAAAATATTCAACACCACAGAGCGAAGGGATTGTATGACAAGATGTAACTCACCGGAAACCTGGGCCATGGCCATATCGATGGCTTTTTCGGAGCGGGCGTTAATTATATCGACAACGGCCTCAGCCTGCGTCAGGTCCATCCGACCGTTTAAAAAAGCACGACGCGTGAACTCTCCGGGTTCAGCAATCCGAACCCCCTCTTTGATCAATGCTCTTAGAATTGCCTTCAAAACAACGGGGCCGGCATGGGATTGTATTTCAACAACATCCTCGGCAGTGTAGGAGCAGGGAGCCCGCATAACAACAAACAGGACCTCGTCAATGATGCGCCTGGAATCGGCATCGACAATATGGCCGTAATATAAATAACGAGATTGTGGAGAAAAAGAACCGAGCCTGTGGCCTGAGTGGGGATTTGAATTGTTCGAAGACGCTATTGGCCTGAAAACAGACAGACCAATAGCAATTGATTCCGGTCCTGATATTTTAATAATACCAATTCCGCCATGCCCGGAGGGTGTTGCAATTGCTGCGATTGTTGAAACTTTCATGACCTATAAACACTGCTGTTGACATCACAAAGCGCTAAAAAAGAACTTAAATATATCTCATGCCTTTGATTGGGCCTTGCCTGCCTTTTTCTGAGATTTCTTTTTCGGAAAAATAATCAGCTTTCTGTAATAGCCATCACCAACACTCTGCGTCCGCACCGACTGGTTTCTTTTTAACGAAACATGAACAATCCGGCGATCATGCGCGTTCATTCGTGTCATGGTTGATGGTTTTCCTGTTTTAACCGCTTTACTGGCCATCCGTGAAGCAAGGTCTTTTAACTCCGATTTACGAGATTCAACATACCCTTCAACATCAAAAATGACCCGAGTGCCTTTCCCGCACTGTTTATTGACGACTTTATCCACCAGATATTGAATGGCCTCAAGGGTCTGACCTCTTTTCCCGATCAATATACCGGGCTCACTCACCTTGACATTGATCCAGCATTGATCTGATTCGCTGTTTACCGACACAGACATTTCTGCTTCAATGGACATCGTCTTAAAAATTTCACGAACCAAGTCCTGAGCAGCGCGAATGGCTGCCTCATTATTGATAGATTGATCTTCTGTCGTGGCTATCGGGTTACTTTTTTCAACCGGTTCATTTTTCCCTGGCGATTGCGTTTTCTCTGCCTTTTCAGCGCTCTCTGGCTTTTCAGCGCTCTCTGGTTGTTCCGGCTTCTCTGGCTTCTCTGGCTTCTCTGGCTTCTCTGGCTTCTCTGGCTTCTCTGGCTTTACAACTTTGCTATGTTTTTTTGTTTTCTTTGGTTTTTCAACCGCCCCGGCAACATTGTTTACCTCCCCAAACGCTTCATCAACCAATGCACGGATGGTATCCTTTTCAGATTGGGCGGTATCAGAATTCAAAATTTTGTTATCATGCCCGGCAATGGCAGATGCATCAGAAAGAGATTTCGCCTTAGGCAAATCAGGAACAAATACACGAATTAAGGCTTTTTTGGTGCCTACCAACCCAAAAATACCACTGGATCCATGAGAAATAATATCATATTTTAATTTATCGCGAGAGACATTGAGTTCAGCGCATGCTTTTTGAACGGCTTTCTCAACATTTTTTTCCTCAAAGTCTAAAAAAGACTTCATGTAACTCCTCCGTACTAAACAGTTTTCTGTGTAATATAATACTGTTGTGAAATTGACAGAACGTTATTTACAAGCCAGTAAAGAACAAGACCGGCGGGAAAATTAATAAAAATGAAAGTAAAAATCAACGGCATCATCATCATAAGCTTCGCCTGAGTGGGATCTCCCGGCGGCGGGGATAACTTCTGCTGTAAAAACATTGTCGCCCCCATAATGATTGTAAGAACCGGTATACCGTAGGGGGGGGTCATCATAGGAATCGTAAAATTAAAGGCAAATAGACGGTCCGGTGCCGACAGATCATTAATCCACCATAGGAAAGGGGCGTGTCGCAGCTCAATGGACCCGTACAGCATACGATAAAAAGCAAAAAATACAGGTATTTGCACAACCATAGGGAGACATCCACTCATGGGATTGACCTTATAAGTCTTGTACAGCCCCATGGTTTCTTCATTCATTTTCTTTTTATCGTCTTTATATTTCAGCCGTATTTCCGCCATCAAAGGCTGAAGCCGTTTCATTTCCGCCATAGATTTATAACTTTTGGTCCCCAGCGGCCAGAAAATAATTTTAAAAAGGATTGTCAGCAAAATAATAGCAATACCATAGTTGGGTATCAATCGATCATGGATGGCATTCATCAACCATAGGCAGGGTTTTGCGATGATATCAAAAAATCCAAAATTAATCGCTTTGTCCAGATTTGAGCCAATCGCCTTTAAAACAGATATTTGCTTGGGTCCTATATAAAGTGCGTATTCAAACTGTTGTTTATCGCCGGGCTGAATCGCTTGTACCTCCTGAATATACGTAACGTCGATCAGATTTTCGTCCGTATTGTACCCCAAACGAACGGTGGCGGGTGAAGATGATTTCGGAATTATCGCGCTCATAAAATACTGTTCACTCATCCCTGCCCAGCCAATCTTTCCGGAAATCGTATTTTTTTCATCCAGGTCTTTTACTTTGATTTCTTCCAGTTTGCTATCAACAAAGACAAGCGGCCCTTCAAAAGAAAATTGTCGATTGTCTATCGGCCCGGAATTGACCAGCGAAACAGTCATATTCTCTTCAAATGGCCGGGAAAAGGTATTGGTCAAGATAACATCCATTTTAACTTTATAGGTTTCCGGATCAAAAGAAAACCGCTTTTCAACCAGCACCCCCTCAGCCGATTGCCAGAAAAAGGAAATCGATTTAGAAGCGTTGCGCACCGCCAATACCTGATCTGAAAAATCCGTTGTAAAAACAGCGCCAGACATTTTCAGCAACGCCTTATTTGTAAAGCCTAAAAGGGCAGTGCCCGTCTTGTTGCTTTCAGATATCAGCTCTTTATTCGGTGAGCCTTCGTCTATTGTTTCCCTGTAATCTTTGAGGACAAAGCTGACAATCGCAGCCCCTTTTTCTGAAATTCTTGCTGAATACAGCGGGGTATCAATAATTAGTGAATTGAAAAAACGACCTGGCGTTGCAGCCCTTTCAAGACTGCCTTCCGTTGATTTTTCAGCCGCCACAATCACTTCTTCTTTCACCTCTTTTGAACCTGTTGATTCGACGACTTTTTCCAGGGGCACGGGCGATTGTACTTCTTGTTTTTCAACAAAAAGAAATTCCCAGGCAACAAATACCAAAAAAGAAAGCACTATTGCCAAAAACAAACGGCCTTGTTCCATATTCAACTCCTGAACATTATATAATTAATTGAATTAACTTCAATTAGATCAAGCACATCACTCACGGTTAATATCACATGTCTCATAAACAAAAAGAAACTCATTGCGTTTAATGAATATTTCAGCAGGACTGGCATTTGGAAGGTATCTGATGTTACGTTGAAAAATTATCAGGGCTTGATTCTTATTTTATTCGGATCAAAAAAACCTTCATTGTATCAACAGGTCTTGCAGCAAAAATACACTATCTCCAATACTGGCCGAACAAACAAATTCTTCGGGATCAGGAAGGAAGAGACTGTTATCAAAAGATAAAAACGCTATGGAACAGGATCAATGCCGCCCGGATTAAAGGGGTGACATCTTAATATTCGCCTTACTGCCAAATATCCACCTTTTAATGCGCCATACCGCAAAACCGCCTCAATAGCATATTCAGAGCATGACGGATAAAAACGGCAGGCCGGACCCATAGCAGGAGATAAAACAAGCTGATAAACCTTTATTACCCATATCAACAAGTGTTTAATCTTGTAACCCCCTTAATTTATTAAATATTTTCTCCAAGGACATGAATACCTGATGTGAATTCAATCCAGCGGCAGCTCTTTTTGCAATAACGTTTATGTCCCAACACCCTTGAATGCATGACTTATTCATACGAAACCACTCACGGATGATACGTTTCACCCGATTTCGCACGACTGCATTGCCGACCCGTTTAGATACGGTTATACCCAAACGCGACCACAGGGACTCACCCGGCATGAAAACAGCAATAAAATAATGATCCTGAATTTTTTTGCCGGATTTAGACAATCTGAGAAATTCTGAGCGGTCCAGGATTTTATGCGTTTTTTTTAAACCAAAGTTATTCAACACGTATCCATTTAATATGGATTTATTATGGATCAAATTTTTTCTCATTCAGGAATTTGTCTATAAAGAATCTGACTTGATCCGAAAGTCCAAATGGCAGCGGCTTCGCCGTCTTTGCTGAAATTGAAATTTTGCTGGAAGAAATATTTAGATCTGCTGATTTTTACCTGTTATTCTCTTAATCTCATTAAAAGCAACGCACATTAACCACTAAACGTTTTCTGCCTTTAGCTCTGCGCCGGTTAACAATTCGCCTACCCTGCTTTGTAGACATCCTTTTTAAAAAACCATGTGTTCTCGCCCGTTTCACTCTGCTTGGCTGATATGTTCTTTTCATACCCTTCCGTCCTTATTCTCTTTATTATTTATTTTTATTATCAGTCTTTCTTCTCGGCAACACGAAATAAAAAAAGAATGATCAAAACCCGGTCAAACAGCATATATGTTACTGGCTGTATGATTTATTTTAACAAAATATTAAATTACATCCACGCATCACACGAAAAAAAATTATTACTATCAAAAAAACAATTATAAACCAATCAAAAAATATAATCATATCATACATGACTTTGTCAACCTCAAAAGGTTGATTTTGTTTCTGCATTATTCCAGATTTCTGCATTATTCCAGAAAAACTTCGATAATATTAAACTCCTCAATATGAAATTCGGCAACCGGATAAATGACAACCTGCCGCTGAAGATGTTTTTCCAAAGATATAATAATATTATTGGCTTCGTCCAGTAAAAGGTCCGCGATTTCCGGATGCACCCGCAGGCTGATTTTTTCGCCCTGCACATCATGTGAAAGACGCAAGACATCCCGGTAAATATTGTTGCAAATGGTCTGTTTTGAAAGAAGCGTTCCTTCGCCATCACAATAGAAACAAGGTTCGCACAGCATGCGCGTCAGAGATTTGACCACCCGTTTACGGGTCATTTGAATCAGTCCCATATCCGATATCGGCAACACATTTGTTTTGGACTTATCCTTTTTCAAGGCTTCCGTTAATGAGAGATAAACCTTTTCCTGATTAGATTTTCTTTCCATATCGATAAAATCGATAATAATA
>CAZQLG010000132.1:0-7460 GCA_964594105.1 uncultured Desulfococcus sp.
GTGAATGCGGTCATATGTGGCGGGTCATTAACCAGTATATGGATACCATGAACGGTCCGGCGGATTTCCTGGAAGTTCCGGTCTCACCGCTTACCGGTACCCGGTTTGAGAATGCCGCATCCACGAAAATGGTTCATATCGCGGAATTTACGGCGGATCTGATCAAGCACAACAAGTTAAAGCTGGATCCTTCCCGAAACGATAAATTTAAAGTAACGTTCCATGATTCCTGCAATCCGGCGCGGGCGATGGGATTGCTGGATGAGCCCCGGTATGTTTTAAAAAGCGTATGTAATAATTTTTATGAAATGCCGGAAAACACCATCAGAGAACAAACCTTCTGCTGCGGAAGCGGAGCTGGTCTAAATACGGAAGAGATAATGGATTTAAGAATGCGGGGGGGGTTGCCGAGAGCCAATGCGGTTCAGCATGTTCATGATAAATACGGGGTGAATATGCTGGCTTGTATCTGCGCTATTGACAGGGCAGCATTGCCGCCGTTGATGGATTACTGGGTGCCGGAAGTCGGGGTCACGGGGATTCATGAACTCGTGGGGAACGCACTGCTGATGGACGGTGAAATTGAGCGGACCACTGACCTTCGGTTTGAACCCCTGACTGAAGAGGAGGCGAAAACGGATGAGTGATAAACCGAAAATCATCATCGGGCTGATTATTTTTGTTGCGGTGTTTACGTTTCCATTCTGGTATAACCATGGTGCTGCTTCATCAGCACCGGAGCCGTTGTTATCGGATAAGGCCAAGGAAGCCAAGCATTGTGTCCGGGATACCGATTTTATGCGGAAAGAGCATATGCAGCTGTTAGACGGCTGGCGGGATCGAACGGTCAGAGATGCCCAGCGTGTTTATGAAATAGAGGGTAAGGAATATATGGCAAGTCTTTCCAACACATGCATGGAATGTCATTCAAATAAAGCCGATTTCTGTGACAGATGTCATGAATATGCATCGGTGGATCCATACTGCTGGGATTGTCATACATACCCGAAGGAGAAGAAGTGATGGAGAACAAGAGAAGAAGCTTCTTAAAATTCGCCGGGGTATCTGTTTTGGGACTGGGGTCTTTGTCCCTGCTGGATGGGCTGACATCAGATGACGTGAATGCGTCTTTCGGACAAACTTCGGCTGAAGCAACGTATAAAAAAACAGCAAATGCCCTGACCGCGAAACGGTGGGGAATGGTTGTTGATACCCGGAAGCTGAATGACAGGATTTGCAAAAAAATGGAAAAAGCCTGCCATGAAGCGCACAATGTGCCGGACCATGAAAATAAGAATCATGAAATCAAGTGGATCTGGGAAGCCCATTATAATCATGTGTTTCCGGGAAAAAACGATGAGTTTCTGCAAGAACGGTTAAAAGAGCTCCCGATTCCGGTGTTGTGCAATCATTGTGCAAACCCGCCGTGTGTTCAGGCCTGTCCGACGCAGGCAACCTTTCAGCGGGAAGATGGTATTGTCTTGATGGATTTTCACCGGTGCATCGGCTGCCGTTTTTGCATGGCTGCCTGTCCATATGGATCCAGAAGTTTTAACTTTCGTGATCCCAGAGAAGCTATTAAGCCTGAAAATGAAAACAAAGAATTCCCCACACGCACGAAAGGGGTGGTTGAAAAATGTAACTTTTGTGCAGAACGCCTGGCGGTTGGAAAGCAGCCGGCTTGTGTGGAAGTCTCAAAAGGCGCGCTTATTTTTGGGGATCTGGGTGATCCGCAGTCGGAAATCCGGCAGGTGTTAAAAGACAATTATGCTATTCGGCGGAAACAAAATTTGGGAACAAACCCATCGGTATATTATTTGGTATAAGGTAGGTTATTATGCTGGAAAAGGCTTTAAAAGGAAGTATAGCGTATTGGATTTGGGTATTTGCCCTGCTGGGAATAATCGCTGTTGGATTTGGTTTTTATTTAAAACAGCTTGATTTTGGTTTGGGAATTACCGGGATGAGCCGGGACGTGAGCTGGGGGTTTTATATTGCCCAATTTACCTTTTTGGTTGGTGTGGCTGCTTCGGCAGTCATGCTGGTCATTCCGTATTATCTCCATAATTACAAGGCGTTTGGAAGAATCACCATCATGGGTGAATTTTTGGCTATTTCATCGGTAATTATGTGTATCCTTTTTATTATTGCCGACCTGGGACAGCCCATACGGCTATTAAACGTATTGTTGTACCCCACGCCGCATTCCATGCTTTTTTGGGATATGCTCGTTTTAAGCGGATACTTGCTGATCAACCTGGTGGTGGGATGGAATGTGCTGGATGCGGAACGAAATTCCGTTCCCCCGGCGCAATGGATTAAACCGTTGATTTATCTTTCCGTTCCCTGGGCCATCAGTATTCATACGGTGACCGCGTTTTTGTACTGCGGTCTGCCCGGCAGAGGATTCTGGCTGACCGCCATTCTTGCCCCTCGATTTCTGGCTTCCGCGTTTGCTGCCGGCCCGGCATTTCTGATTATTTTATGTCTTCTTGTTCGTAAGGTAACATCATTTGATCCGGGAAAGGAACAGATCCAAAGTCTGGCAAAAGTGGTTGTATACGGTTCCATTGTTAATTTATTTTTCTTTTTGTGTGAGGTGTTTGTTGCCATGTACAGCCAGATTCCGGAACATCTGGACCATTTGCAGTACCTGTTTTTCGGGCTCCATGGCCATGGTATACTCGTTCCCTGGATGTGGACCGCCATGGTGCTGATTGTCTCGGGCATCATATTGCTGTTGATACCGTCCGCCCGGCGGAATGAATCCGTGCTTGTGGTTGCCTGCGTATTTACCTTTATCGGTATCTGGATCGACAAAGGAATGGGCATGGTTGCCGGCGGATTTGTTCCCAATCCGCTGCATGAGGTTAATGAATATTTTCCAACATTTGCTGAAGTTATGATCGGGGTTGCTGTTTATGCAACCGGCTTTTTGGTTCTGACAATGCTTTACAAAGTATTTATCGGGGTTAAAGAAGAACTGGCCGAATGAGCCTTTTTAATGGTATCGGGTTTATGGCATTGGGTTTATGGTATTGGGGACCACGGAAATTATTTTTTCCTATATCTTGTCTTTGAATTGTTTTCTGAAAAGCAGTATGTTAAAAATTTTATATATTTTTATTGACAAAACAAAGGATAAAAATATATTGCTCAGGTTTATTAAAAGCGTTTCATGGTGATTTATACATCACTGTATGAGAAAAGAACTTGTTAATTATCTCAAACGATTACGATTGAGTTCGTTGGAAGTTATATTAAGTCGTAAATGGAGGAATCAAAAATGTATGCTGTCGTTGCAGCAGGTGGGAAACAGTATAAAGTAGAAGAAGGTGATGTATTACGGATTGAAAAGGTTGCCGGCAATGTCGGCGAAAGTCTTACCTTTGACAAGGTTTTGATGGTTGCAGACGGTGAAGCGTTAACCATTGGACAACCGGTGGTTGAAAATGCATCCGTAAATGCTCAAATCGTGGAGCAGGGCAAAAACAAGAAAATTATTGTGTTCAAATACAAACGTCGGAAACGATATCGCCGGACCCAGGGCCATCGTCAGCCTTTTACGGCTGTCAAAATCGACAGTATCAGCGCATAATTTTTAAGCGTCAAATATATAAGGAGAAAAAAGCATGTCACACAAAAAAGCGGCGGGTAGTTCAAGAAATGGCCGTGACAGCAATGCCCAACGGCGCGGCATAAAAAAATATGGTGGACAGCCGGTTTTGGCGGGAAATATTCTGGTCCGTCAGGTTGGAACCAGAATTCATCCGGGACAGAATGTCGGAATGGGTAAAGACTTTACCTTGTTTTCAAAGGTTGACGGTGTCGTTACCTATGAACGGCTGGGGCGTTCCCGGAAAAAGGTCAGTGTTTATTCCGGGTGAGATTAATTGACGAAGCGTCGATTTTTGTTAAAGCCGGTGATGGTGGCCGGGGCTGTGTAAGCTTTCGTCGGGAAAAATTTATCCCGAAAGGCGGCCCGGACGGCGGTGACGGCGGCAACGGCGGGGATGTGATCATTCTCACCACTTCCCGCAGAAGAACGCTGTATCAATTTCGCCATAAAACAATTTTCAAGGCAAAAAACGGCGGCTATGGTCAGGGTGCGCAAAAGTCCGGAAAAAAAGGCGAAGACCTGAACATAGAAGTGCCCCCGGGTACATTGATCGTCAACGCGGATACCGGCGAAACCATCAAAGACTGTGTTACCGACGGCGAATTATTTATTATTGCAAAAGCCGGTCTTGGGGGTAAAGGAAACCGTCGGTTTTCCACATCCACCAAACGTGCCCCCCGATATGCCCAACCCGGATTGCCCGGTGACGCATTCAATTTAAAACTAGACTTAAAATTTCTTGCCGATGTCGGTATTATCGGGTTTCCAAATGCCGGCAAATCCACCCTTATCAGCCGGATTTCTTCCGCACGTCCCAAAGTCGCCGATTATCCTTTTACCACCCTTGCGCCCAATCTTGGTGTTGTGTTTCCTCCCTGGGGAGAACCGTTTGCTGTGGCGGATACCCCTGGATTAATCGAAGGCGCCCATGAAGGCACCGGGCTGGGAATTAAATTTTTACGACATATCGAACGAAACCGGATTCTGCTTCATTTAATTGATTGTACCGCCATTGACCCGGAGGACCCATTACAATCATATAATGCGATAAATCAGGAGCTTGCGGGATTCAGCAGTAAACTGGTTGAAAAGAAGCAGATTATCGTGTTAAATAAAATGGATATGCCGGAAGCGGATACCTCTTCAGCCGCTTTTCGGGCGGCGATAGGCAATAAACCGGTATATGAAATTTCCGCCATTACCGGCAGCGGCGTGGATGCGCTGGTCCTTGAGTTAAATAAAATAATCAATGCCCCGGTTAGTGATACGGACATTGATACGGATACCGAAGATAATGATTAACCGCCAATCCTATTTTAAAGCCGCAAAGCGGCTGGTGGTAAAGGTCGGCAGTAATGTGCTGACCGCTGATCAGGGATTGAATCTTCCGGTCATTTATGCATTGTCCCGCCAGATCAGTCTTTTGATGGAAAATGGGGTTGAAGTGCTTCTGGTTTCATCCGGGGCCATGGCTTCGGGTCAGAAAAAAATTGGACTGGCAAAGCGGCCGGATGAAATTCCCAAACGCCAGGCTATGGCGGCAGTGGGTCAACCCGGGCTGATGCTGGAATATGAAAAAGCCTTTGGTGTTTATGATATCAAGGTGGCCCAGATACTGCTGACCGGTGATGATTTAAATGCCAGCCGGACCCGGTATTTAAATGCCCGAAATACCATAAACACCCTTTTGTCCTGGAATATCATACCGATTATCAATGAAAACGATACCGTGGTAGTGGATGAGATTAAATTTGGTGATAACGATAACCTGTCTGCGATGATCGCATTTTTGATGAATGCGGATTTTCTCATTAACCTGACGGATATCGACGGATTGTATACCGGTGATCCGAGAAAACAAACGGATGTTGAGCTGATTTTCGAAGTGGACACCATTGATGACCGTATCGAAAAAATTGCCGGAGATATTCCCGGCACGCTCGGCACGGGTGGCATGTTGAGTAAAATTAAGGCAGCAGCAAAAACAACCAATGCCGGAATTCCCATGGTTATTGCCAATGGTCTGGAAGCCGATATTCTGATAAAATTGTTTTCCGGAGAGACGTATGGTACGTTTTTTATTCCGGTAAAAGAAAAGCTTTCTAGCCGGAAATGTTGGATTGGTTATAACATCAAACCCAAAGGAACGATCCGGATTGATACGGGTGCGGTCAAGGCGATATTAAAACGGGGGAAAAGCCTTCTTCCCGGTGGGATAATTGCCGTAGAAGGTGATTTCGATGTGGGTGATGCCGTTGAATTAATCGGGGGCGACAATTCACGGATGGCTGTCGGGCTGGTTAATTACAGTTCTTCAGATATCAGCAAAATCATGGGGTGTAAAACAGATCAAATTCAGGACTGTCTGGGACAAAAGCGCTATGATGAGGTCATTCATCGGGATAATTTAACCTTACTCAATGAATGCCTGTTTTAAGGGGAAAAATAACGCCTTTGGCCGCAATACGTCGGTCGCTTTTTTCAAAAAAATATAATAATAAACAGGGATTGTTTTTTTGAACGGCATCGGTCTTTTTGGCGGAACATTCAATCCGTTACATAATGGTCATTTGAAAGTGGCGGAAGATGTAATGGCTCGATTTAATTTTGGAAAGATATATTTTATTCCCTCAGCCATTCCCCCGCATAAGGGGATTGACAAT
This sequence comes from uncultured Desulfococcus sp., assembly GCA_964594105.1. Taxonomy (GTDB): domain Bacteria; phylum Desulfobacterota; class Desulfobacteria; order Desulfobacterales; family Desulfosalsimonadaceae; genus SURF-3. The sequence continues at coordinate 6,283 of CAZQLG010000132.1, forward strand.
CTGGCTGATGCGAAAGACCGTTTTCAGATGATAAAGGCGGCTATCCCTCCCGGCAAGGGATTTATTGCTTCAGATGTGGAGATTCATCGCCGGGGACCATCATATACCATTGATACTGTCAGGTATTTTAAAAACAAACTTCCCTTATCCACGCCTTGTTATTTAATTGTGGGAATCGATGCGTTTTTAGAAATTGATACCTGGAAATCCTTTCAAACACTTCTTGATCTGATCCCGTTGATTGTCATGACGCGTCCGGTACAAGACACTCAACAAAGCGCAGAACCATCTGTTGAGCTTGAAAAATACATTCACGGGCATGTGGATTCGGGATATGAATTTATACCTTATGACTCCTGTTTTGTTCATCCGGAAAAGCAATCGGTGTATTTGTCTCCCGTGACCCCGGTGGATATTTCATCGACCCAAATAAGAAATTTAGTCCGGCAGCGCCTTTCGGTTAAAAGCCTGGTTCCGGACACCGTTGAAAAATATATTTACAAAAAAGGACTTTATTTATGACCCCCGACGAATTAGATCCATCGGTCGAATTAGATCCATCGATACAATATTTTATAAAAGCCGCGCTGGGCAGAAAAGCAAGGGATCTCGTCATTCTGGATGTCAGGCAACAGACATCGTTTACAGATGTATTTTTGATATGTTCCGGTAAATCAAACCGACAGGTCTCCGCCATTGCCGAACATATTAAAGAAGATTTGGAAAAAAACAATATCGCGCCTCTCGGTATAGAAGGCTTAAAAGACGGTCAATGGGTCTTGATGGATTACGGTCACATCCTGGTTCATGTGTTTCTGGAGCCGGTTCGGGAGTTTTATGACCTGGAGGGATTCTGGTCAAATGCTGTGCGGATCGCCATTGAAGATTATGTCGATATAACTGAAATTGAAAAAAACAGCGGAGGTGCCGAATCGTGATGAATGTAAACGGGCCTTGTGTGTTGATGATTTTGGATGGATGGGGAATTGCCGCGTCTAACGACAATGGTAACGCGATTGCCATGGCGAAAACCCCTTTTTTAGACAGTATAATAAAAAAATATCCCAATACACGGCTTCAATGTTCCGGCAAAGCGGTTGGTTTGCCGGAAGGTATTATGGGTAACTCCGAGGTCGGGCATATGAATATCGGTGCCGGCCGGATCGTTTATCAGGGGC
>CAZQLG010000133.1:0-7428 GCA_964594105.1 uncultured Desulfococcus sp.
TCAATTCTATGACCCGTGCCGAGCGGGCAAAACATTCGATAATTAACGGCAGTCGACGAAAAAGGATTGCAAAAGGCAGTGGGAACAGTGTACAGGAAGTTAATAAGTTATTGAAAAATTATACACAAGTTTTAAAAATGATGAAGAAAATCAACAAGGGCGGATTTATGCGCGGAATGGGCCGCGGAATGATGCCTTTTTGAAGGAGTGGATTACAATATGGCAGTAAAAATCAGATTGGCAAGATACGGTGCGAAAAAAAGACCGTTTTATCGAATTGTTGTTGCAGACGGACAGTATCCCCGTGACGGGCGATTCCTGGAAAATGTCGGCACCTATAATCCGATGGTAGAACCCAATGAAGTTACCTTAAAAAAAGAAAGAATTGAATACTGGCTCGGCCAGGGAGCAAAGCCGACAGATACGGTGAACAGTCTGTTGAAAAAAGAGAGCCTGTAATTAGTTCATGATTTAAGTGTTGTTTTGCCTCTTAATCCTATTTCCCAGCAGTTATTAAAAAGGAGACGGACCATGAAAGATCTGATCACGTACATTGCAAAAGCACTTGTTGACAACCCTGAAGAGGTAATGGTTACCGAAATTCTGGGTGACCAGACGTCAGTTCTGGAGTTGAAAGTTGCTAAGGAAGATCTGGGAAAGGTTATTGGTAAACAGGGCCGCACGGCACGGGCAATGCGGACACTTTTAAGTGCATCTTCCGCTAAGATCAGAAAAAGAACGGTCCTTGAAATCGTAGAAGATTAGGCGTTATATGGATAAAGAGGATACCCTTTTGATTGGAAAAATTGTTGGGGTTCACGGCATGAAAGGGTATCTAAAGGTCTATTCTTTTGACGAATCAATGGATTTATTTGATTCCGGCAGGCAGATCCGGCTCAAAAGCAGCAGCGGCGAAATGAGTACCTTTACAGTGAAAGATGCTCAGGCGTATAAAAATGTTTTGCGCGTTGCTTTTGAAGGAATATCAGACCGTACGGCTGCAGAAGCACTGATCGGTTTTGAACTGTTGCTTAATCGTTCTGAATTGCCGGCGCCTGAAGCGGGAAGCTGGTATTGGTGCGACCTTATTGGACTGGCGGTTTACGGGATTGACAGCACCTATCTGGGACATGTTGAGAATTTGTTTGAAACCGGGAGCAATGATGTTCTCGTTGTAAAACGCGGGGAAGCGGAAATCCTTATACCTGTCACTGAATCCATCATCTGCGATGTTGATTTTAAAGAACAAAAAATCAGTGTCGATCTGCCTGAGGGACTGTTGTAAAGGGTGTACATTGATGGATTTCAGCATTTTGACGATTTTCCCGGAGATTTTCGACTCTTTTCTGTCACACGGGATTATCCGGCGGGCGATAGAGGCTACCATTATATCCGTCAAACCCATGGATATCAGGGCCTTTGCTTCAGGCAGACATCGGATTACAGATGACCGTCCATATGGCGGCGGTGCCGGTATGGTGATGAAGCCGGAACCATTAGCCAGGGCAATTGCAGAAGCAAAAAAAATAACACCCGGCGGCAGAACCATCCTTCTGTCACCGCAGGGAAGACCGTTTAAGCAGTCGGTTGCCAGTGAATTTTCAATGCTTGACGGTCTTATTTTTATTTGCGGCCGTTATGAAGGGGTTGATGAGCGGATTTATGAACTCATTGACGAAGAAATATCCATCGGTGATTATGTACTCACCGGCGGGGAACCGGCAGCTATGATTATTATCGATGCGGTGACCCGTCTACTCCCTGGTGCTTTAGGCGGCGAGGATTCAGCGGAAAAAGAGTCATTTACGGATCATTTGCTGGAACATGCGCATTATACCCGGCCGCCGGTGTTTGAAGATGAAGCGGTCCCGGATATTCTTTTGTCCGGAAATCATGGGGCCATTGCAGACTGGCGACTTGAATCTTCATTGGTTCGGACGCTGTTAAAACGTCCGGATCTGCTGGATGGCAAAATCCTGGGCAGCAGGGAGAAAAAAGTATTAAAACGGTGGTGCGAATATATTGAACAACTTATCTTGTCCTAAGCTGTCTGTTGCGTTGCTGCATCATCCGGTAAAAAATAAAAATGGTGAGATCATTACGTCAGCGGTTACCAACCTCGACTTGCATGATATTGCCAGAATAGCAAAAACATATGGTGTTGAATCTTTTTATGTGGTAACACCGCTGGAAGATCAGAGAGCGCTTGTTGAAAAAATCGTCTCTCACTGGATTGACGGCTGGGGCGGGACATATAACCCAAAGCGGAAAGCGGCGCTGTCGCTTGTAAAGGTCAAGGATTCCCTGACTCAGGTTGTGGAAGAAATCAAGGCCGAGACCGGAACGGATGTCCGTGTTGTTGTGACATGCGCCACTGAAAAACTGCATGCATTGCGGTTTAAAGATTTTCGGGACCGGTTGGATAATCCGGCCAATGCGTATCTTCTTGCCTTTGGCACCGCATGGGGGTTAACGGATGAATTTATAGAATCATCGGATTTTGTTCTTGAACCCATAAAAGGTAAAACAGAATACAACCATCTGCCGGTTCGGTCGGCGGTTGCGATTATTTTGGATAGGCTGTTGGGTAGAATCGATTGAGATTCCCCGCCATATTAACTGAATACATTAAAACGTATTTATTGTAGCGTTTTGAATAAAAATAAATTTAGAGGATTGTCATGGAAAAGATTAAACAGATAGAAAGAGAGCAGTTACGGCTTGACCTTCCGGATTTTTTTCCGGGTGATACGGTTAAAGTACATGTAAGAATCAGAGAAGGTGAAAAAGAGCGTATTCAGATATTCCAGGGAGTTGTCATTAGTAAACGCAAAGGTACTACAAATGCGTCTTTTATTGTTCGTAAAGTGTCTTACGGTATTGGTGTAGAGCGTGTATTCCCGTTGCATTCACCGAGTATCTCCAAAATTGAGGTGGTGACTCATGGTCGTGTCCGACGTTCTAAGATTTATTACCTGCGGAATCTGAGAGGAAAAGCAGCCAGAATTAAAGAACGCCGCCGTGATCAGAGATAAGCAGTAATTCTAATCCAAATCTGTTTCTCACAATGGTTGAATTGAATCGATCAGATGGAATTGAAGATTTTATTTTTTTGGTTTCATCTGATTTTTATTTTCTGCAAAAGGCTGATGATTCCCTGAGGTTTGCATCAGTTGAAAGATTCCATGTGAAAGGTATTACCTGAAGTCTGCAGGTATTAAAATGACAGATGATGTGTGGGCATTTGAAAAAGAGGCTCGACTAAACGGCTTTGAGGCCGTGGCCGGTATTGATGAGGCCGGACGCGGACCGCTGGCCGGACCGGTTGTCGCTGCTGCCGTTATCCTTTCATACCCTTTACCGGTTTCCGGGATTGACGATTCTAAAAAAGTCAGTCCGAAGAAACGGGAAAAATTATTCGATGAAATTTACCGGCATGCCATTGCCGTGGGTGTCGGTATGGTTAATCCGGTTGATATCGACCGGATGAATATTTTGCAGGCATCGTTGTTGGCAATGGCTATATCCGTCCAAAATCTGGATACACTACCTGATTTTCTGCTGATTGACGGCATATTTCCTGTTTCTTCCAATCTTCCCCAAAAAGCTATTCCCAAAGGTGACGCTTTAAGCATATCCATTGCGGCGGCATCGATTGTCGCCAAAGTCACTCGTGACAGAATAATGAAAAAATATTCGGAACAATATCCGGAATTCGATTTTGCAAAGCATAAGGGCTATCCGACCAAGGCGCACAAGGAAGCCATCCGTAAGCATGGGGTCTCCCCGATTCACCGGGTAACGTTTAAAGGTGTTAAAGAATATTGCCGCTCATAGTTTTTTGAATTTTAAATTTTGTTTCCTTTGGTATTATCAATGCTTAACTTAAGACAAAAGTTCGGGAAATTCGGTGAAGATCTGGCAGGGCGGTATTTAAAAAAAATGGGGTATCAGGTGATTTGCAGGAACTACCGGACCCGGTTCGGTGAAATCGATATCATTGCAAAAGATGCGGATACCATTGTTTTTGTGGAAGTGAAGTCCAGACGAACCTCAACATTCGGGCATCCCAAATATTCAATCACTCATAAGAAGCAGGAAAGAATATCGAAAACCGCTCTGTATTATCTTAAAGAAAATGATCAGAGCAATTGCAGGGCCCGCTTCGACGTGGTAACCATTAACGCAGCTGATAAGAAAACCGACGTCGAGATTATCAAAAATGCCTTTGAACTCGCCTATAAATGATCCGTTACAGAAGTTTCTGACCGGAACGCTCTATGTCGTTGCCACGCCTATCGGCAATTTAAATGATATCACATTCAGAGCCCTTGAAACATTTCAAAAAGTAGAACTTATTGCTGCTGAAGATACCCGCCACACGAAAAAACTTCTTGCTCATTTTAAAATTAAATCCAGATTAATTGCCTACCATGAGCATAATGAAGAACAGAGTACAAAAGGTATTTTAGATAAGCTCAAATCAGGGGCATCCGTTGCTCTGGTTTCAAGCGCAGGTACACCAACCGTATCAGATCCAGGGTATCGTCTGATTAATACAGCGATTAAGGAAAAGATAGCGGTTGTCCCGATACCCGGCGTTTCAGCAGCCATTACCGCGCTTTCTGCCTCCGGTCTGCCATCTGATTGTTTTAGTTTTATCGGGTTTTTACCGTCTAAATCCCGGAAGCGATATGAGCGGCTGGAAGAACTTGTTGATTTTGCGTCCACGCTTATTTTTTATGAATCCCCCCGGCGAATTATACCGGTTCTGGAAGATATGATGGACGTTTTCGGGGATCGGTATGCGGTTTTGTCACGGGAAATGACAAAAACATATGAAGAATTTTTACGGGGAAATCTTTCGGCGCTGATTGCTGAACTGAAAAACCGTCAGGCAGTCAAGGGAGAAATAACACTGCTGGTCTCGGGCGATAAAAGTGAAAAACCGTTTTCTTTTGAAGATATCCGCCTTCAGGTTGAAGCAGAACTTAAAAAAGGAAACACCGGTGTTTTACAGCTTGCCAAACAATTATCGATAACCTGCGGGGTGTCTAAAAATATGCTGTATAATAAAATTTTAGAATTAAAATTGACAAACTCATAAAAAGTCGGATTCCGATGGCAAAGAAAAAAGCGCCACCAAACTCATAAAATTGGCAAGGCGCGCAAATCCTGAGTGATGATTCGTGCTTAGCGTACTTTGAAGAAGCGAAGGATGCCGCGCAACAAAGAATTTGGACTTTTTACGAAGCCATCAAAATTGACGATGGAGCAAGCATAAGGCGGGAACAAAGGAGATAATACAAATGGATAGACTTGACGCAATTTTTTCACCGGAATCCGTGGCTGTTGTCGGGGCATCCTCAACACCCGGAAAGGTCGGACATGATATCTTTGAAAATATTCTCAAAGGCGGTTTTAAGGGAACGCTGTATCCGGTTAATCCCAAGGCCCGATCTGTTTTAAGTGTTCGGTGTTATAAATCAATGATGGATATCCCGGATCCAGTGGACCTTGCCATGATTATTCTCCCGCCGCGAATTGCGATTAAAACGGTTGATGACTGCATCAAAAAAGGGGTCAAAGGGATTGTGATCGTATCTGCGGGTTTTAAGGAAGTCGGTGGAGAAGGGGCAAAAATTGAGGATGAAATTGCCGATAAGTGTAGAAAAGCCGGTATCCGCCTGATAGGACCCAACTGTTTAGGGGTCATTAATCCCAGTGAAAATGTCAGACTTAATGCCAGTTTTTCAGCCAGGATGCCCCATAAAGGCAATATCTCGTTTATTTCCCAGAGCGGTGCGTTATGTACGGCAGTACTTGATTTTGCCGCTGACCGGGGGTTCGGATTTTCCAAATTTGTATCCATCGGGAATAAAGCGGATGTAGATGAATTGGATTTGCTGCGCTATTATCACAAGGATCCGGAAACCAATGTGATTATGATATATATGGAAGAACTCCGTTATAAACCGACTTTTATCGAAGAAGTAATTGAAATTACCTCTGGTGACCGTCCAACGCCTGTTCTGGTGATTAAATCAGGAAAAACGGCTGCAGGAGCGGCTGCCGCAGCGTCACACACCGGTTCCCTGGCCGGGTCCGAGGCGGTTTATAATGCGATCTTTGACCAGGCCGGTATTATCCGGGTGGACTCTGTGGATGACCTGTTTGATTATGCGGTGGCTTTTTCCGCGCGGAAAATTCCCGCCGGCAACCGGGTGGCCATCATCACCAACGCCGGCGGCCCCGGAATTATTGCCACGGATATGACGGAAATGTCCGGGCTGCAGTTGGCAAAATTCAGTGCGGACACGGACTGGAACCTTCATCAGTTCCTTCCGCCCACAGCGAATTTCAACAATCCGATTGATGTGATCGGTGATGCAACAAGGGAACGGTATCAAAACGCTTTAGAAACAGTGATTCAGGACGAAGGGGTGGATTGTGTATTGATGATCCTGACGCCTCAGTCCATGACTGATGCCATCGGCACTGCAAAGGCCATCGTCAATACATATAATAATTCCACAAAACCGATTGTATGCAGTTTCATGGGTGTGGTGGATGTGTCCGCCGGCGTTAAACATTTGCAGGAAAATCAAGTGCCGGTGTACCGTTTTCCCGAGGATGCGGCAAGGGCCATGGGAAAACTTTATGATGCTACCCAATGGCTGGGCCGTCAGATACTTCCGGAATATGACCTGACGTTCAACGTAAAACGGGCCACTGAGATTGTGGATCACTGCCTGGCCGAAGGCAAGACCGTATTGGGGGAAGATGACGGAAAGGAACTGCTTTCTTGCTACGGGTTTGATATTCCGGCAATGAAAATAGCGGATTCTGTTTCTGAGGCGGGCGATATTGCAGAAAAAATCGGGTTCCCAGTGGTCATGAAGATTGTCTCTCCGCAAATTCTTCATAAATCAGATGCTGGTGGTGTTCAGGTCGGCCTAAAAACCCGTGAAGCCGTTGAAACCGCTTTTGCTGAAATTATGAAATCGTCTAAATTGTATAAACCGGATGCAAAAATTCATGGCGTACTGGTTCAGAAGATGGCGCCCCCGGGTCAGGAAGTCATTCTGGGGGTCACCAAATATCCCGGATTCGGACATTTGCTGATGTTCGGCCTTGGCGGGATTTATGTTGAGCTGTTTAAAAATGTCACCTTCCGACTGGCCCCGATCGGACGAAATAATGCGCGACGAATGGTCAGAAGCATAAAAGGATTTGAAATCCTTGATGGCTTTCGTGGAAAACCAAAGGCGGATGTTGAAAAGCTGGAAAAATTGATCGTAGGGCTGTCCGCCATGGTGGTCAATCATTCGCAGATCAAGGAGATGGATATTAATCCGTTGTTTGTCCATGAGAAGGGGCAGGGGGCGACGGTGGCCGATATTATTATTACGTTTGATGAATAGATGA
>CAZQLG010000134.1:0-7390 GCA_964594105.1 uncultured Desulfococcus sp.
AAATCGTCAGAGGTTTGGATATCTCGATGATTTTATTTATCAGATCTTTTTTGGATCTTATCTTGCTTAAGTCGGCGTACGCTATCTCTGCCTTGTTTTCGGGAAACAAAAGGGCCTGGGCAAAGGTGTCCGCGAAATCCTCGGCGGTGTCCCCCCTCAACGAAGGTGATATAACATGGCCGAGTTCATGGGCCATCCAGAATTTAAAATCATGGGTGTTGCTGTCTAAATTCAGATAAATCCAGGTGGTGTTCGATGATGGCAGCAGAATGTGAAGTGCATTTTCATGGTTTTCTTTGCTGCCATGAAACACCGGGATCAGGATCACCTCAAATGCATTAATCTTTTTTATTAGCTGTTCGAATTTTATTGGTTCATTGTTTTTTATGCCGATTTCTTGCCGGATACGGTGTGCAGCCTTTTGAATAAAACTGTACGCCAATCTCGGGTTTTTTAAAGCAGGCGGTTGAAACATACGGTCAAAAGGGATGAAAGGAACTAACAATTCAAGCAACTGCCCCATCTCTTTGGCTTGGGCCAAATGTGAGTCCCTGGTTTTTCGAGATCCTTTTTTTCTAAAAGCAACGATTGGTTCGTTTTCGGTGATTGCTTTCTCAACGAGGTCTTGAAAAGAAAAACCGAGGGTTGTTCCTAATTTCAACAATTTGTCCGGTCTAGGAAACTTATCTCCCTTAAACCAGGCGGAAACGATTGTTCTTGATACCTCAAGCCGCTTAGAAAGTCCGGCCTGATTAAGTCCAAGGGCATTCATCGCCAAGTTTATACGCCTGATATTTAGTTTCTTTTCCATATGAATACCGAGAGTCTGTTTGTAAACTTTTGTCAACTTAATAATTAATTCGGATTAATTATTGTTAAAACTTAGAGGGAAGGCTGCAGGTTTGGGGGCTATTCAGGTCATTCATGAATAGGTAAATACTATTTTTGTATGCTTGGCATTTATAATTTTTGATGATCTTTTCACCTCGGCTGACAGTATATCCTGCCGCCGGTGCATTCACTCCTAAATGTTTGACAACACTCGGTCGCACCGAAGACGCCATTACTGAAATGGTTGATGAGGCGAACAAATAAGGTCATTATGTTGAATTGTGAATTGCAACGGAATTTTATTCAATCTTTATCCCTAAGTTTGTAAGGGAAAAATTGGGACGGTGTTTTTTTATTTTTGGTTGGAACAGGCCGATTCAGTGTACGTGAACTATCGGCCGGTTGTTTTACCTGCCCGGCAGCAAACCACCGTACAAGTCACCGCACAAGTATTGACCTTTTGTCGAAAGCCTCGAAAAGTATCTGAAATAATGGTATTGCTTGAGTTGAAACACTGGCAAACAATTTAAAAAAATTACCTTACACCCCTGCTTGAATCGGAAATTATTGAACGTACAATTCCAGATAAACCACGCAGCAGCAGGCAGTAATATCGGCCGGGTTTAAAAGGCCGTAGGTTGTTGAAAATCATCGAACAATATGAATAGATTCTGTTAGGACACTCAATCCGTCAAAAAATTTAAAATTATTTTCCTGTGTGAAAAACGGGTTTGAAATTAAGCATTTTTTTCATTTGTTTATGGTAGAAGGGGACTATGCCACGTCAAGCCAGAATAGATGCGCCAGGCGCCTGCATCACATCATCTGCAGGGGCATGCGCGACGTAATATTTTCAGGGACAATACGGACCGAAACCGCTTTGTAGAAAGTCTGGTTGGGTTCTGTTTTACAAAAGAGCGCCACACCCTGTTATGCCTGAGCGTTGGTTCCCAGCCACTATTTCCACCTGCTTTTGAAAACCGGCAATGAGCCGATTACCGACATCATGCGACGGCTTTTGACCGGATATGCCGTGAACCGGACTGCCGAAAGAGGGCGTGGCCTGGTGGGCCGTACCGGAACAAGATCACGGCTGATTATGATAAGGTCCTTTCGGGTCGAACCGGAACAACATAAGATTCCGGGTCGGACCAAGACAACACACTGTTATTTCATGAAAAATATTTTTAATAGGGCCTCTTTTAGGGCTTAGAATGATGTTTTCAGGGGTAAAATTAAACATCTAAGGTTTCCTTTCCGGTATGTCAGGATAAACTACTGAAAAATATTTCACCCATTGTACTTGACATTGTTGTTGCCCATTTATACATTGTTGCCCAATTGGACAACAGCTAATATTGAGGCAACAAAATGCATGAAAAAGATATCATAAATGAGTTGAGAAGAGCCAGTCGCGATCTGCTTCCAATTGAGGGACTCAAAATTAACGTGCTTTCCAAAATTGCTTCAGATCGCCTTGGTAAGTTTGATCTTGTTGCCCGACTTGATTTTCGTGGTCTGAGTTTTGATATTATTTTTGCGATTGTGTCATTTAGCAGCCTGCCCTTATTGCAAAACAAAATCGCCGTGCTGAAAGCTGCGGCCATCGAGAATGATATCGTACCTGCGATAGCTGCACCCTACCTGAGTCCTCGACGTCAGTCCCTGTGCCGGGAAAATGGTATATGTTTTGTCGATCTTTCCGGTAACGTTTGTCTGGCGCACGACAGCTTTTATGTCGAAAAAATCGGGTTCCCCAATAAATATCCCGAAAAACGAAAAGGGCGGGACCCGTTTTCAGACAAGGCATCTATCCTTCTCCGTGTACTTTTGAAAAATTCCGGTTACCAATGGGGGGTTCGGGAACTGGCCGATCAAACGGGCCTCAATCCGGGCTTTGTGTCGAGGATGGCAAGGGCGCTCGAAGATCTCAATTATGTTGCCCGCTTCAAAAACAAGCTGCGGGTTCGATCACCCGAGGGCATTTTGGATGACTGGGCCAGGGCCTACAATTTGAAAAAGAACGAATTGTACAGTTATTTTTGTATAGCGACCCGGCCAGAGGAGATTCTCCGGAAGCTTCGAGAATTGAACATTCCAGACAGTGTGCAATACGCCCTCAGCGTCCAGGCCGGTGCCAGCCTGATCGCGCCCTATTCTGTGTACAAAGAGGTACACGTCTACGTTGAAAACAAAAAAGAGCTTAAATTTTTCAAAAAAAAATTGAACCTTAAAGACGTGGATCAAGGCACGAATGTGGTGCTCATGATCCCTCACTACAGACAATCCGTTTTTTATGACAAACGGATTGTCCAGGGCCTGCCCATTGTTTCTGATATCCAGCTCTATATCGATCTCCATGGATACCCGATTCGGGGTCGCGAACAGGCGGATCATTTGTTCGACAGGCGGCTGAAAAAAATGCTTGGAGTTGGGGCAAAAAATGAATGAGCGTTTTATGTCAGGGCTCTACAAGACCCTGCTCATACTCAGCGACTACCTGCCCGAAATAGTCGTGGGCGGCGGCTGGGCAACGTTTCTATACGGCCGTTACCTTTTTAAGAATCGGCAACGTGAACCCGTTTTCACGCGGGATATTGATTTCATGGTCAAATCTAAAATACCCATTATAGGCAAAAATACTGTGGATCAGCTTCTGGTGGAAGCAGGTTTAAGGGCGAAATTCAAGAGCAGGGGAAATCCCCCGGTTATCCATTATGAGGGCACCATAGAGGGAAGCGATGTCGAAATTGAATTTTTGACCGATCAAACCGGTTCGAAGCCGGACGCTGTACTCGAAGTCCAGGAAGGCCTTCATGCCGAAGCACTTAGGTATGTTTCTCTGCTCGTTGAAAACATTCTGGTCTTGACCCTTGATGATACCAATTTGATAGATGCCCTGGCACCATTGACAGTGAAAGTACCAACACCTGCCGCTTATATTTTTCAAAAGGGACTCATTTTTAAACGGCGATGGGATCATCAAAAGAGAGCCAAAGATTTGTATTATATTTTTGATATTCTTGCCGGAAGCCGTGAGATCCGGTATGATTTAATTTGGGAATTTTCTGAATTTCGAATAAAACATGCAAAATGGTACCAAACCTTCATGGCAGATCTGGGTGAACTTTTCGAAGGGCCTGAATCCGAAGGCGTTTTGCTTGTTACCGAGCAACGACCAGTCAATGCGTACGTAGAGTTAGACAATCTTCAATTTCAACAGTACGCATTTGGAATAGTTGAAGAATTTATAAAAGGGATCAGCCCACAGTGACGCACCAAGTGTTTTAAATCACAGGACATGAAAACGGGGTTGAAATTGAACGAAATAAGCAGGGTCATTAGCTTGAATAGTGAATAAGTTCGCCGCCAAAATAAAGGCAGAAAATTCAGAATATGAAGGCGATCTTGGTTTCAAGGTTTTCAAACTGGACAGCAGCAATATCCGCGCCTGGAAACGAAGCTGTGGCCAGCCAAATTGGAACGTAATGATCCGGGACACCTGTTGCAAATTTTGCAACAACTGCCGCTGATGGCAAAAGCGTTCAGGTCGATTTTTTCAATCTCGATGTCATCCTTTATCCGTATTGCTCATTTTTTTTTCAATTAGGAGCTGTTTCCCCTGATGTTAATGACCCTGTTTTCCGATGAAGGATTTCGAACTGACCTGGCAGTGGAGAACTGTTTGAGGATTGAACTCAAATTACAGAAAAGATACCCTCTTGCATATCCAAAAGCAGACGTGATAAACGCTGGATAAAAAAACATTTTAAAACTGACCCAAGAGGGAAATATGGCCTTGTTTCTGGTTCAACACGGACTCAGTCTTGCAAAGGACAAAGACCCTGAAAAGGGACTTTTCAAACGCCGGCAAGGAGGATACCCGGCGTATTGCCGATGTGGCTAAGCATTATGCAATCCCCATGGCGAAAAATGTAAATTTCAATGAAACAATAAATTTCAGCAACTGTTGAAATTTCAAATATTCTGAAAAACATTGACAATAGAGATATTTCATTATTAAATCGTCTTTCAGCATGTGTCGAAACAGGATAAATAATGAAAATATATGAAAAAGACATAAAAAAATTAGCAAAAACCGCACTCCTGTCGTGCCTTTCTAAGATATCTTTTCTCAAAGCCATCAATATCCAAAAAGAAAATTTTGAAGCAGAAGCTGCTGCCGATCTCACGGTAAAAATTGAGCTTCCGGGTGGCGTCATGCAACTGATTGCCGAGATTAAAAGCAGTGGGCAACCACGGCTTGCCCGCGAAGCTGTTAATCAGCTGCTCCGGTATAAGGACAACGTCGGCGATACCTACTTTGTTTTTATCGCACCGTACATATCACCAAGGGCCGCTGAAATCTGCCGATCAGAAGGTGTCGGCTATCTTGATTTGTCAGGCAACTGCTTGTTATCATTTGATCAAATATTCATACAAAAAAAAAATTATCCAAACCGATTTAAGGAAAAGCGTGATTTAAAATCTTTGTATGCACCCAAAGCCGAGCGCATACTCAGGGTCCTGTTATGCAATCCGGGTAAAAAATGGAAAATTAAAGAGTTGTCTGTTGAAAGCAGCGTCAGCCTTGGCCAGGCCTCAAATGTAAAAAGGTTATTATTTGATCGTGAGCTTATATCCGGGGAACGGGGTGGGTTCAATCTGAAAGAACCTGCTTTGCTTCTGCGTGAGTGGGCTGAGAATTATGATTATCGCAAAAATCAGGTCCAGGAATTTTATTCTTTAAAAAGTGTAACGGATATTGAGAACGCTTTAGCCGCTTACTGCAATAACAAAAAAATCAAATATGCATTAACCGGCTTTTCCGGCGCGGCACGAGTAAAACCTGCGGTCAGGTATAAAAAAGCCATGGCCTACGTTGCCGACTCTGGGGAAGATGTTTTTTCAGCGCTATCGCTAAAAGCGGTAAAAAGCGGTGGCAATCTTTTATTGTTCAGCCCATACGATGATGGTGTTTTTTATAGCTCATCTACGATTAATGAAATACAAGTCGCTTCCGAAATACAGCTTTTCCTGGATCTGCAAGGTTTCCGTGGGCGTGGTGAAGAAGCTGCGGAGGCCCTTTATGAAAGGATTATTGAAAAAACGTGGTAACAAAAACAGATTATAATCAAATTGCCGTTAAAGCAGCATACTCGGTCCTGATAGAGGTTGTCAGGATTCTTGGTGAATACAGAGAGCACATTGTTTTAATTGGTGGTTGGGTACCGCAGTTTCTTTTTCAACACAAAAGTGAATTGCACACCGGAAGCATTGATGTTGATTTGGCGCTTGATCATAAACAAATTGGTGATGAAGCCTATAAAAGCATCCACGACCTGCTTTTGGAAAGGAAGTACACGCCGGGCAAACAGCCATTTATTTTTCACCGTACCGTAAACATTGAAGGGGCTGAAGTAGATGTTCAAGTTGATCTGTTATCCGGTGAGTATGAAGGTACCGGCAAGAGCCACCGCCATCAAAAAGTACAGGATATACGTGCCCGCAAGGTCAGGGGGTGCGACCTTGCTTTTGACGACCCCATTGAATTGACCATAGAAGGCAATCTTCCCGATGGCGCAAAAGATTCAGCCATTATTAGAGTGGCTTCGATCGTTCCATTTCTCATCATGAAAGCCATCGTATTGGATGACCGACTGAAGGAAAAGGATGCCTACGACATTTATTATTGCCTCAAGCAGTACGCCGACAAGTTGGATGATCTGGTGATTGAATTCAGGCCGTACTTGAAAAATGGCTTGATTCAGGAAGGGCTTGCGAAGCTGGCAAAAAATTTTGCGAGTGTGGCGCACACGGGCCCAAAATTTGTGGCGGCTTTTGAGGAAATAACGGATGAAGAAGATCGTACACAAATGGAGCGAGACGCATTTGAGCGTGTAAATTATCTTTTACAGGCGCTATGGAGATAAAAAATGCAATGGATCACACATCCGAATCTGGTTTATCGGCCGCAGCGAATTAAAGGTGTGGAACCATGCGTTGAAACTCCAGTACAACATCCAAAAGCAGACATAGAGAACACTGGATAGCCAAAACCATTTTTCAAAAGGAGGGAAATATGGCTTTATTTCTGGTTCAACACGGGCTCAGTCTTTCAAAGGACAAAGACCCTGAAAAGGGACTTTCAAACGCCGGCAAGAAGGATACCCGGCGCATTGCCGATGTGGCAAAGAGTTACGCCATTGTCGTGGCGAAAATTGTTCACTCGGGTAAAAAAAGAGCCGAGCAGACAGGAATCATTTTCCAGGATGTATTGCAGCCGAAATCAGATCTTACCAAAATATCCGGAATCAATCCCATGGACGATGTAAAGGCCTTTGGCGATGCCCTTGACCCGGCCGCTGATCTCATGGTGGTGGGGCATCTGCCGTTTATGGAAAAACTGGTTTCTTATTTGACGGCAGGCCTGGAAGATAAGCGGGTCTATAAGTTCCAGAATTCCGGGATTGTCTGCCTGGACCGGGAAGACAATGACTGGTTTATCAAATGGACATTAAACCCGGATATTTCGTAGGCGTAAAGAAGGGCTGCTATC
>CAZQLG010000135.1:0-7296 GCA_964594105.1 uncultured Desulfococcus sp.
TGCCTGGTAAATAATTCTTCAGGTGATCCTGGACTATTTGTACCCTTTTCTTTTTATAACCGGGCAATCGCTTTTGATCTGGGAGATATTTATAACCTGTCTTCCAGAGAGATCCTTAAACTCAGTCATATCTTCATTTCCCATACCCATATGGATCATTTCGCCGGCTTTGACCGCTTACTGCGAATTATACTCGGCCGGGAAAAAACAGTTTATCTTTATGGACCGAAAGGATTCTTAGGCAATATCGAAGGTAAGCTGTCGGGTTATTCATGGAACCTTGTAAAAAATTTTTCAAACCAATTAATTATTCATGCCACTGAAATCTCTGCAAACACCCTGACCTCACAGAAATATTTATTACATAACAGGTTTAAGCCTACCAGTGCGCCGTTAAAAAAGCCATTTTCTCATCATATGATACATGATGAATCATCACTTAAAATAAACACGTCGGTTTTAGACCATGGAATTCCAAGTCTTGGTTTTGCACTTAAGGAAAAATTTCGGATTAATATCCGAAAAGATGCTATCAAAACGCTTGGATTAATTCCCGGAAAATGGCTGTATCGGTTTAAGCAGGCAATGTTTGAAGAATATGACCCTGCATCGATAATTGACGTACCGTGCTCGGAAAACTCACCAACACCGTTAAAAAATTATAAATTTCAAGATCTTGTTGATCAGATTACAATTATTACCAAAGGACAGAAAATCGCTTATGTAACGGATGTCGCCTATACCGCATCCAATGTTGAAAAAATAATTTCATTGGCCAGAGGTGCCGATCACCTGTTTATTGAATCTGCTTTTCTGGAAAAAGATATGGGACATGCCATTGCAAAACGTCATTTAACCGCCCGCCAAGCGGGAGAAATTGCTGGATTGGCTGATGCCAAACGGTTTACCCTGTTTCATTTCTCACCCCGCTATCAAAACGCAGAACACCTGTTTTACAATGAAGCCATGGAAGCTTACGCGCGTTCAAACGCCTCTAAAGAACCCTGACGCATAATAATAAGCGCAAGCTTATGGATCGCTTTTCTTTTTTCTTCAGCTGTTCGACCGGGATAATTACGAAATGTCAAAACAACACCGGCCAGGGACGCGAAAAATGCCTGGGTATTTAAACGCAAATTGCCGGCATCGTCGGTTTGCTTGACCACATTATCAAACATGTTAAGGAAATACCGCTGCACGCCGTTGAATTTCTTTAACGCCGGTGGGTTGCGTTCTCCCTTGATCATAAAATGGCACATCATCTGGAAAGTCGCTTCATTGTCAACCATATAGTCAACAACCGCAAGGGTGATGGTTTCCATGTTGTCACCATTTTTAACCCGCCGGTGTAATAATTTTTCAATAATATTGATATCCTGGATCAGCGCTTCCACAAAAAGATCATCCTGACTGGGAAAATATCTGTAGATAGATGCGGCGGAAACACCGGCTTTGATGGCGATATCGCGCATACCGATCTCATGGAATGATTTCTCCTCAAAAAGTTCCATGGCCGCATTGATGATTAATTGTTTTCGAACTTCACGTTCATCTTCTCTTAATTGTTTGAATGTGGATTTCTCCTGCAATCTCCTATCCTCCAGATGATTGAATATGTGATACAAGGTTTATACTATACGTTTAAATGATTAACTTATCACAGTTTAGTAGAACAAACAATGTTTTTTACCCAATTCCAAAAATTAAAAATTCTAAGCATGGACAACGTATCCCTTATCCCGGGTAACGATTATTAATCTCAGCAAACGCTTCAATATTTTCAAGAAATATGTCCACCAGATTCGGATCAAAGCGTGACCCTCTCTGCGCTTTGATCACTTTAAGAACCCGGGTAATACCCCATTTTTCTTTATAAATCCGCCAATGGGTCAAGGAGTCAAATACATCGGCCAGACCGGTGATTCTGCCGAAAATATGAATTTTTTCACCCTTGAGTCCCTGCGGATAACCGGCCCCATCCCAGTGTTCATGATGCTGCAGAGCAACAATGCCGGCAGCCTGCATGATTCGACGGTTTGAATTTTTAAAAATTTCATATCCAATGGTTGTATGCGGCTTAATCTGTTCAAACTCTTCCGACGTCAATTTGCCGGGTTTAAATAAAATTGAATCCGGAATTGCGACCTTGCCGACATCATGCATCGGCGATACGAGCCTTAACAGATCTGCTTCATCCTGGCTTAAACCGGCTTTTATTGCAAGCAGGTGACAAAATAAAGAAACACGGTGCACGTGCTTACCGACATCTGTCGATCTGTTTTCAATGACTTCACCCAAAGTCATCAACATTTCTTTGTGTGTATCTACAAGTTCCTTGTTCAAAAGAATATTCTCAAATGCCACGGCAACATTATTTGAAAAAATCCGGATCAGGTCCCGATCAAGCTTGCTTAAGTGACTACAGCTTTTTAAGAATAAAATATTTTTCATACCGCTTTTTGTGGCCAGGTATCCAACATAAAGATCGTCGACAAACAGACTTTTTTCTGTATCCACTGCCTGGCGTAAATATCGCATGACATCATCGCTAAATATGCCAGATACATACTGATCCACTAATTTTTCATATTTGCCGGTCGCAGCCAACACAATAAAATCATCTTTTTCTTTAAATGCGCTGAAACCTGACAGATGAAGATAAGCAGAGCTTTCATCTAACTTCAATATAGATACCAGCTGGGTCAATACCCCTTTTGCAAATTCTTTTAACGATTGATGTTCAAAGAGACGAGCAGATGCCGTGATGATCTGTTCAAGCCCGTACCGATTTTTCTCTATAATACGCATGTCCCTGTAAGAACGCAGGGCCGACGTTATGGTGGTAAACAATTTCTGAGCCGTGAGTTCTGTTTTTTCCTTGTATTCATTAATATCATAATCAATGATCACATCCCTCTCCGGTGCCTTGCCGGGTTGACCGGTCCGTAAAATAATCCGGACAAAAGAATTTTTCAGATTCTGACGAATATATCTGGCCAGTTTGAGACCGGCATCATCCGTTTCCATCACGACATCAAGAAGTATAATGGCCGTATCAGAATTGGCCTGGATAAGTTGTTTTGTTTCCTTACCGGAATAAGCGCTTAAAAATTCAAGGGGCCGTCCTTCAAATACATAGTCATTTAATACCAGTTTCGTGACGTTATGCACTTCCACTTCGTCATCAGCAATAATAATTTTCCAGGTTTTTTTCTGCATCAAATCATCTGTTTTGTCTACAGCCCCTTTTTTGAAAAGGCTTTTTGCGCTTGTTGCGCCTTTCGAATCGTGCGCGTTGCCCATATATCCATCTCCAAAATCTAAATTATTTGCAATGGATAAAAATATAACATCCCTGGCTGGTTTTTGGCAAGGGATGATTCCGGGAGGACTCCGGTATTCAAGCAAGGCTTAATGATGAGAATCAGGATCACCGCAAATTTTAAAAACAACTTCCTCAAGAATTGATATCGGGGGCTGACCGGATGTTTTTAGTTTTACATCCGCATGACTCAAGATTTCAAATGCAGCAAACAAATCTTCTTTAGTATATTTTTTGGATTTGAAAAATTGTTGAAATACCGGGTACGGATTATTCGGATTTTTGGCAATCATCAGATCGGTGGACGGGTTTTTTTGCTTTTTTAATTCCTGCGATTCAAATTTGCCTTTCAAAGCATTCTGATAACAGGCAAGCATTTCGATTAATTCCTCATCGTATTTGACAATCAATGGAATAATTATTTGCTTAAACTGATCATAAGCGATTCCCGGGTGCCAGTCGCTGCCATATTTACTTTCCAGAAAGCCTTTAATCACCAGCAATTTTCGAATCTGATTGGTCATGGCCGTTAGAATCTGCAAATAATGAAATCCGGAAGAAAGCAGCGAAGACATATAATGAAGTGTTTTTAATGTATCTCTGTCAGATAGCGCACCGGTTAATTCATAAATCGGATCCTGCCGTGTCCGGATTAATACCGCCTGCACGTCGTCAGGCGTAATGTGTTCCCGGTCTTTTGCATAATCAACCAGCTTCTCTAAATTGGCGTTAAACGCCCGTAAATCAAAACCGGTCATTTTTATCATCAATTCAAATGCTTTTGAGTCAATCTGTTTATTATATTTCCTCAAAAACTGACGCATATGCTGCTGCAAAAACCGTCTCTGCGCATCCTGATCCGCCTTGCGATTTCCCTTAGGGATTGCGCAATCGATCACCGTTCCTAATTTTTTGATGGTTTTATACAGTGCTTTGCGCTTATCAACCGTATCGGTGGTGATAAATAGAAAATTATTTTTGGGAAATCCCTTTTCAATGGCATTTTTCAGGCGCTGGGCATCATCACCGGATTCAGGCACCGAAAGTTTGCGCTCTTGACAATATGAACAAAGCTTCTTGATCCATTCGATATCACCTGCCTGATCTTCACTGATATTAAATTTATCAGCAATTGCTGCATCGGAAATAGCCCCAGACATATCAGATGACATATCAGATGAAATATCGTCAGAAATATCGGACAGGCAAATCTGAAGGCGACTTAAAAGATTTAAAAAAAGGTTGGACGCTTTTTCAAAATCATTTTTTCCAAATAATTGTTTCACCTTCTCTAAAACATTGCCCTGGTTATGACTAGCGACAAACACGGTGGCATCACGCAATTCCATGATCTTTTTTTCGGAAAAAAAAGAATAGGTATTCATTCGTTCAATGACTTCAGCCAGCTGGCTTTCTTCTTTATGATTGATCACTTCAAAATTATGCTTTTGATGGGCTGGATCCGGAATAATGGCTTTTACAAGAGACTGGGTAATCTGATGATATAAAAACTCTTCTCCATAAATAAGATAAACCGGATCAAAGGAAGAATTTAAACGTTCGTGGATATATTCTTTAACTGACTGGTAATTAATTTCTGGCATTTTTTTTATGCTGCGGAGTTCTTACGGCCGAGAATAATCAACATAATGACGGCAATTAATGCAAAACTTAAGCCGATGGTCTGCGATATCGAAAAGATATGAAAGACCTCCGCCCCCCGGAAATCGCCCCGAAAAACTTCAATGATGGACCGGTTAACCCCGTAGATCGCTATGTATATCCAGAATAATTGTCCATCATATTTTTTAAATCGGCGCAAAGAAAAGATTAAAAGGAATATTAAAAAATTAGATGCTGATGAATAAAGCTGCGTAGGATGAAGCTGGACAAACAAAGGGGCCAGCGAATCCGCATTTTTAAACGTAATCGCCCATGGGTAATGGCAGAGTTTTCCGTAACAGCAGCCGGCAAAAAAACACCCGATACGCCCCAGCGCATGTCCTAAAGGAAGCGCAAGCGCGGCGATATCCGCCATTTTTCCCAACGGCAGATGATAAATTTTCAAATAAACAATCAGCGTAATTGCTGAGCCGATAAATCCGCCGTAAAAGACCAGGCCGCCATTCCATATTTTAAACACCTCCAACGGTGCGGACATAAACGTTTCAATGTTTGTTAAAACATAAAACAAACGGGACCCGACAATTGCCGCGATCACCACATAAAAGCAGGCATCAACGACTTTTTCAGGATCCAAACCAAGCCTTTTGGCTTCATACCGGGCAATAGACATACCAGCCAAAGCAGCCAGGGCAATAAAAAAACCGTAAGTATGAATGGTCAATGGGCCGATATTAAACAAAACAGGATGCATCTATTATCTCAAATTTATTAAAGGTCTGTGTTTTTTTTAGTATTCAGGTCATTAAGACATTACAGCTGAACTTTACGAAACAGAATGTAAAACCCGAAGATTACGATACCAACGGTTATTGCGCTATCAGCAATATTAAAAGCCGGCCAGTGCAGGTGAGAAATATAAATATCTATAAAATCAATCACCTCGCCAAGGCGGAGTCGATCGATCATGTTGCCCAAAGCGCCCCCAAAAATTAACGCAAGCCCAACGGATAGGACCGGATATTCCGACGGCGTGTTTTTGTATAAATACAACACCAGTCCCATGGCTGCAACAGCGATTAAAATAAACAGCATGCTTTGCAAATTTCCCTGATTTTTGGCAAAAATCCCGAATGCGCCGCCAGGGTTATGGATGTAAATTAAATTAAAAAATCCGGGTATTACTTTTATTTCTTCATAATATGCTAATGAACTGCTGATCATCCATTTGGTTGCCTGATCCAGTATAACCACAAGACCGGCAATGGAAAACAGCATTAAAAATTTATTTTTCATCATATTCATTTTATGTTATCCCATACTGTCCAACTCAGCCTGACAACGGCTGCAGATTGATTCGTTTTCAGGATGTTCACTGACACTCAGATCATGAATCCAGCATCGCTGGCATTTTTCTCCGGCAGCCGCCCCAACTTTAATAGTCAATCCATCAATTTCAGTAGAGATAAACGCTTTGTCTGATGTGTCTGCGTCGTCCGGATTGATCAGCGTTAATTCAGATACGATAAAAATGGATCTTAAGTCATTTTCATAACAAACCAGAAGGTCGTACAATTCTTTGGATGTATTAAGAGTTACAGATGCATCCAGAGAATGGCCAATTACTTTTTCAACACGGGCATTTTCAAGAACTTTTGTTACTTCCCCGCGCACGTCGATAATCCTCCCCCACTGCTTTGCCAGCTCAGGATTTTTGAAATTCTCATCAGATGCAGGAAATTCTGCCATATGAATACTGCCAGCGCGGTTTGCCGTAACCGGCATAAAGCTCCAGGTTTCTTCTGAAGTAAACGGTAAAATCGGTGCCATAATTTTAACGATGGCATCTAAAATATGATATATCACTGTCTGTGCACTTCGCCGCTTGACGGATACCGGATTGGATGTATACAGGCGGTCCTTTAAAATATCCAGATAAAAAGACGACAACCCGACCGTGCAATAATTATAAAGTGAATGGTAAATAACATGAAAATCGAAACTGTCATATGCATTGATGCACCGTTCAATAAGTTCCTGAAGCGAGTGTAATGCAAATTTGTCCAGGTCCGTCATTTCATCATAGGTGACTGCATGTTTTTCTATATCAAAATCCGACAAATTGCCGAGAATAAAACGACAGGTGTTGCGGATTCGACGATATGCGTCACTTAATTGTTTTAAGATTGTTTCAGAAATCCGGATATCATCCTTATAATCCGACGCCGACACCCAGAGTCTCAGGATTTCAGCGCCGTACTGGTCAATAACTTTTTTAGGTGCAACGACATTACCGATGGATTTGGACATTTTTTTCCCTTTACTATCCACCACAAAGCCATGGGTCAAAA
>CAZQLG010000136.1:0-1388 GCA_964594105.1 uncultured Desulfococcus sp.
AATAATGGTTGGCCCACATGAAAATTACTATAGAGATTTAAAGAATTATCTCAAATCAAGATAAAAAAGAAATGAGCATCAATTATCTGCTTGTCGTTTAAAGATCAACGACTTTATGCTGAACGTGAAGAGCCCCGATTTTGCAATAACCGTTAAGCTGTTCAATTATCCTTGTGGGTACCCGTGAAAATACATGTTATGGCCAAATTTGGACGGGAATGTTTTTTTTAAAAAAAAAATTGACAAGCAATATATTTTGGTGATAGCACCTGTAGTTTGAATTAAGTTTCGATGGATTATGTTCATCATAATTTAATTAGTGATAGCGAATTCGAACGGAGGTGTTTATGGTCAGTCTCGATGGTTCGGTAATTATCCAGATAATTAATTTCTTAATTTTGATATGGGCGTTAAATGCTGTCTTGTATAAACCGATCAGGCGAATTCTGTCACAAAGAAATGAAAAAATTTCAGGACTTTCGAGCGGGATTGAGCAATCAGAGCAGGATGCGGTTGAAAAAGATTTGGCATTGAAAACCGGTATCAAGCAGGCCCGTGAAAACGGTTTAAGGGATAAAGAAGCCCTTGAAAGTGATGCCCACCAGGAAGAAACAAAACTCATTGAAAAAATTAATGAGAAGGCCCGGGTGGATCTTGCGGATATTCGGGAAAGAATTGCCCGGGAAGTAGAAGAAGCCCGCCTGGCACTCTTAGAAGAGATCGATGGATATGCCGAAGATATTAGTCGACGTATTTTAGGGAGGGCCAATTAATGGAATTATCAACATTGTTCAAAAAAAACCTGCCTTTATTTATTCTACCTGTTTTATTAATCATTCTTACGCTTTCTGGCGTCGTTTTTGCTTCTTCCGGCGGTGAACATGGAAGTGCTCATGGCGGCGGATGGGTTGCAACCGATACATACCGTGTAATGAATTTTGCCGTTCTGGCAATTGCCTTGTTTTTTCTTTTAAAAAAACCAGTCGCGCAATTTCTTGACGATCGGATTCAAAGTATTCAGGAACAGCTTGATGCGCTTGAGGCCAAAAAAGTCGAAGCAGAAAAAAAGCTTGCCCAGTATGATGAAAAACTTTCAATGTTGAGCAGTGAGTCTGAAAAAATTATTGACCAATACAAGCAGCAAGGTGAAATATTACGTGAAAAAATTCTTGAGGAGGCGACGGCGGCGGCTGAAAAATTAGAAGAACAGGCGCGTCGAAATATTGAACATGAATTTAAAAAGGCCCGCCAACAGCTTGAAGAAGAAGTTTTTGAGAAAGCCATTGCCAAGGCTGAAGAAAAACTTAAGAAAAATATAACTGATCAAGATCAGGATAAGCTTGTTGATGAATATTTAACCAAGGTGGTGACAAAGTGAGAAGTTCTGC
>CAZQLG010000136.1:1488-7238 GCA_964594105.1 uncultured Desulfococcus sp.
GATAAGCTTGTTGATGAATATTTAACCAAGGTGGTGACAAAGTGAGAAGTTCTGCGATTGCAAGACGATATGCGAAAGCGTTGATTTTAATCGGTAAAGAAGATGGTCAGGCAGAAACATACAGAGAGGAACTTGACACAATCGTCGGTTTGCTGAATAAAGAACAGATGCTTGAACAGGCTGTCTGTAATCCTTTATATAAAGCTTCAAGCCGTCGAAATGTTTTGCAGGCGGTTCTTGAGAAGATGGATTTGTCAAAGGTGATCAAAGCATTTGTATTATTGCTGTTTGATAAAAAAAGAATCAATTTCCTGCGGGATGTAAGCAGTTACTACAATGTTCTTGCCGATGAATTAAAGGGGATTGTCAGGGCAAATCTGACCACTGCCACCGAATTAACAGACGAGACACTGGAACAGATACGAAATTCCCTTTCTAAGATGACCGGAAAAGAAGTTTCATTGGAAACGAAGCAGGATGTCAGCTTGATTGGCGGGATTGTGACAAAAATTGGAGACCTTGTGTTGGATGGAAGTATCAAAACACAATTACAAAATATGAGAGAATCATTAAAGAGGGGTGAGCGTGTCTAATGGAAATTAAAGCCGAAGAAATAAGTCAGATTATTAAAGATCAGATTCAGGATTTTGACAAGAAGATCGAACTTAGTGAAACCGGTACAGTCTTGTCAGTCGGTGATGGGATCGCCCGTGTTTACGGCCTTGAAAAAGTTCAAGCATTGGAACTCGTTGAATTTCCAGGTGGTATTCTCGGGCTTGCGTTGAACCTTGAAGAAGATAACGTGGGCGTTGCAATCATGGGCGAAGATACCCACATTAAAGAAGGGGATCTCGTAAAGCGAACCGGTCGTATTGCTGAAGTGCCTGTAGGTGAAGGCGTTCTGGGTCGTGTTCTTGATGCTGCAGGTCTGCCACTGGATGGTAAAGGACCTGTCGAAACCACCGAAACACGTCGTATTGAAATGGTCGCACCGGGTGTTATCGCTCGTAAGGGTGTTCATGAACCTTGCTACACCGGGCTTAAGGCGATCGACGGTATGACACCGGTGGGGCGTGGACAGCGTGAGCTGATTATTGGTGACCGTCAAATCGGTAAAACCGCCGTTGCGGTTGATGCGATTCTGGCCCAAAAAAATACGGATATTTATTGTATTTATGTTGCCTGTGGTCAGAAGAAATCAACGGTTGCCCAGGTGATTTCTGTTCTTGAAAAACATGGTGCAATGGAATACACCACCGTAATTGCAGCTTGTGCCAGTGACCCTGCTGCCCAACAGTTTTTGGCCCCGTATGCAGGTACATCAATGGGGGAATACTTCCGTGATAATGGAAAACATGCATTGATTGTTTACGATGACCTTTCCAAGCAGGCGGTCGCCTATCGTCAGGTTTCCCTGCTTTTACGCCGGCCGCCGGGCCGCGAAGCGTATCCTGGAGATATCTTTTATAACCATTCACGCCTTCTTGAACGCTCTGCTAAATTGAATGATGAACTCGGCGCCGGATCATTAACCGCGCTTCCGATTATTGAAACTCAGGCGGGGGACGTTTCCGCTTTTATTCCAACTAACGTTATTTCAATTACTGACGGCCAGATTTATCTGGAACCCAGCATGTTCTTTGCCGGTGTTCGACCGGCCATTAACGTTGGTCTTTCTGTTTCCCGAGTGGGTGGTGCTGCTCAGGAAAAAGCTATGAAACAGGTAGCAGGTACACTTCGTCTGGACCTTGCCCAATACCGTGAACTTGAATCATTTGCTGCTTTCGGATCTGACCTTGATGCATCAACACAAAAACAGCTGACACGTGGTGCCCGCCTGGTTGAGATTTTAAAACAGCCCCAATACCAACCGCTTCCGCTTGAAAAACAGGTTTCGATTTTATTTGCCGGTACTAAAGGTTTTCTTGATGAACTGCCGCTGAATGTTTTGGCAAAATATGAAGCCGGTTTGTACCAGTTTATTGAAGGCAGATACCCGCAAATTTTTAGTGGTATTGCAGAAGAGAAAAAGATATCAGATGATATGGAACAATTAATGAACAAGGCGTTGGCTGAATACGGCGATGAGTTCAAAGACACTATCAAATAGTGATTGTTCCATACTTAAATAATGAATAGATTATGCTGATAAGGGCAATAAACATATGGCAACACTAAAAGAAGTTCAATCAAAAATAACCAGCGTCAAAAAGACTCGGCAGATTACAAAAGCCATGAACATGGTGGCAACGTCCCGGTTACGCGGTGCACAGACGGCAATGGAAGCGTTTCGGCCCTATGCTGAAAAATTTTCTGAAGTATTAGGTAATATTGCTGATAAAGCAGGAGATGACGCAAGTTTTTTGTTAACTCCCAAAGAAGAGGTCAATCGCGTGAATATCGTTTTATTGACGTCTGACCGAGGACTCTGCGGTGGTTTTAATTTTAATTTAATTGAAGCTGCTGAAAAATTGATGAATGAAAAAGTAAGTCAGGGAATTGATGTTTCGTTTACCAATTTTGGGAAAAAAGGCCGTGACTGGTGCCGCAATAATAAACAACAGATCACCAGGGAATATTTAAATGTTGTGGGTGGTAAGTTTGGTTTTAATGTCGCATCAACATCCGGACAGGAATTAATTGATGGTTTTATAGACGGAAGTTTTGATGAAGTTTATGTCATTTTTGCCAATTTTCAGGGAATGGCGGCCCAGCCGCCGGTTGTTAAGCAGCTGTTGCCAATCCCGGTAATTGAAACAGCGGAATCTGAAACAGAGGTTGATACGTCTTATATTGCGGAGCATATCATCGAACCGTCCCCGGACGAATTATTAAATGAGATGCTCCCCAAAAATATTTTTATTCAGATTTATAATGGATTGCTTGAAACATCGACCAGTGAACATGCGGCGCGTATGAAGGCGATGGATAATGCAACCAAGGCATGTAATGATATGATTGAAAATTTGACGCTGGCATATAATAAAGCCCGCCAGGCTGCCATTACAATGGAGTTGATGGATATTATCGGCGGCGCTGAAGCACTTAAGGGATAAAGGGATAACCCGCAAAATAATATTTGCATTATATAGTCTTTTAGGAGGTCTTTCAAATGGGAGAAAACACAGGTAAGGTAACACAGGTTATGGGTCCTGTTGTCGATGTTGAGTTTGAACAGGGCAATTTGCCTGAGATACTTACGGCACTTTTAATTACCAATGCCGCAATCAACGATGAACCGGACAACCTGGTTGTGGAAGTTGCCATGCATTTGGGTGATAATGTTGTCCGTACGATCGCAATGGATGTTACGGATGGTCTCGTACGTGGCATGCCGGTCAAGGATACCGGCAGTCCGATTATGATGCCGGTCGGTGAAGCATCATTGGGACGGGTGATGAACGTTGTTGGCAAACCGGTGGATGGACTTGGGCCTGTAAGCCACGAAAAAATGATGCCGATTCACAGGGCTGCGCCTAAACTGACAGAGCAGGATACATCGGTACATGTTCTTGAAACCGGTGTTAAGGTTATTGACCTTTTGGTACCGTTTCCCCGTGGTGGTAAAATGGGCATGTTTGGTGGTGCCGGTGTAGGCAAGACCGTTATCATGATGGAAATGGTTAATAATATTGCCATGCAGCATGGTGGTATTTCCGTTTTTGCCGGTGTGGGTGAAAGAACTCGTGAAGGAAATGACCTTTATCATGAAATGAAGGAATCCGGTGTTCTTCCAAAGGCAGCCCTGATATATGGACAGATGACGGAACCCCCCGGAGCCCGAGCCCGTGTTGCTTTGTCCGCATTAACCTGTGCTGAATATTTCAGGGATGTGGAAGGTCAGGACGTTTTGATATTTATTGATAATATTTTTAGATTTACCCAGGCCGGTTCCGAAGTTTCTTCACTTCTCGGGCGTATGCCTTCCGCTGTTGGTTATCAACCGACGTTGGCAGTTGACCTGGGTGCGCTTCAGGAACGAATTACGTCTACGGATAAGGGGTCCATTACAGCTGTTCAGTGTGTTTACGTACCGGCGGATGATTTGACCGACCCGGCACCGGCGACCACATTTGCGCATCTTGACGGAACCGTTGTTTTGTCCCGCCAGATTTCCGAGCTGGGTATTTATCCCGCGGTTGACCCTCTGGACTCAACTTCCCGAATTCTGGATCCCGGATATATCGGTGAAGAACATTATCAGGTGGCTCGTGAAGTACAGCAAATGCTTCAGAAATATAAAGAACTTCAAGATATTATTGCGATTCTCGGCATGGATGAACTTTCTGATGAAGATAAAGTCACCGTAGCCCGGGCAAGAAAAATGCAAAGATTCCTATCCCAGCCGTTTCACGTTGCCGAGACATTTACCGGTCTGGCCGGCGAGTATGTCAAAATTTCTGATACAATCAAGGCGTTTAAAGAAATTTGTGAAGGTAAGCACGATGATCTTCCGGAGCAGGCTTTTTACATGGTCGGTACCATTGAAGGCGCTATTGAAAAAGCCAAGAAAATGGCATCTTAATTATATATAAAATAAGGTAGGGTAAGCTCATGGCTGAACTATTAAAATTAGAAGTCGTTACCCCGGAAAAATATGTGATCAGCGAGGATGTTGAAATAGTTATGGCGCCTGGGACACTGGGTGAATTTGGTGTGCTAATCGGCCATACGCCTTTTTTGACATCACTAAAGCCAGGCAAAATTGATTATAAGGATTCCACTGGTAAGGAAAAAATGATTTTTGTCAGTGGGGGGTTTTCAGAAGCCCTTCCGGATCGGGTTACCATCCTTGCGGAATCAGCTGAAAAAAGACGTGATATCGACATTGATCGCGCACGAGCGGCTCTTGAGCGCGCTCAAAAACGCCTGGCTGACGAAAAAGCGGACAATGTTAATTTTGAACGGTCTAAAATAGCAATGTATCGTGCGATTGAACGTATTAAAATAGCTGAGACCCGGGGTTTGTAAAATTCGCTTTATTATAATACTGTCAATTATATTTTAATTGATAATATCTTTTATTAAAAAAAGACAAACCATCTTATGGTTTGTCTTTTTTTTTGATTAGGATTAAAAGAAATTTATTATGAATGATTCTGTCGTAATTATAATCCTTGCCGCGGGTAAGGGAACCCGAATGAAGTCTGAGAATGCAAAAGTGCTGCATACACTTTCCGGTCGCCCCATGATCATGTATGTTGTTGATACGGCAGTCAAAGTTGCCGGGAAAGATATAATTATTGTTATTGGTAATCAGGCGGATAAAGTCAAAGAAGTTGTTTCAGCAGGTGCGGATGTTAAATTCGCATTGCAGGAAGAACAAAAAGGGACTGGGCATGCGGTTCGATGCGCTTTACCTGCATTGCCTGGTCATTGTCAACATGTTGTTATTTTATCTGGTGATGTCCCTTTGATAAAATCGTCAACAATTCTGCATCTAATAGATAAACATGTTAAAGAAATTAATGATATAACAGTTCTGGGCGTCAGCCTTGATAATCCATTTGGATATGGACGGATTGTGGTAAATATGGACGGCGGGGTTGAAAAAATCGTTGAGGAAACTGATGCCAGTGAATCCGAACGTTTTTTAAATAATGTTAATTCAGGGATTTATTGTGTTGAAAAAAAGTTTCTTGAAAAGTCGCTGTCAAAGATTAAATCCAATAATAAACAAAACGAAATCTATTTGACGGATATTGTTGAAGTGGCAAATAATTTTCACAAAAAAGTCGGTTTAATGATCT
>CAZQLG010000137.1:0-7213 GCA_964594105.1 uncultured Desulfococcus sp.
CTGGTGGTGATCGATGAGGCGCACCGGAGTGTTTATCAGAAATACCGGGCGATTTTTACGTATTTTGATTCCCTGCTGGTGGGCCTGACCGCTACCCCTCGGGATGAAGTTCATCACGATACGTATCATTTGTTTGATCTTGAAACCGGAATCCCCACAGATGCATACACTCTGGACGAGGCTGTCAAAGATGA
This sequence comes from uncultured Desulfococcus sp., assembly GCA_964594105.1. Lineage (GTDB taxonomy): Bacteria > Desulfobacterota > Desulfobacteria > Desulfobacterales > Desulfosalsimonadaceae > SURF-3. The sequence goes on from CAZQLG010000137.1 coordinate 195, forward strand.
ATTTTTGGTGCCGCCGAAATCGGTTTCCGTGCCCCTCAAGTTTCAGCGGGAAGGCATCCGATATGATGATTTAAGTGAAGATGAAAAAGAACACTGGGAAGCGCTGGACTGGGGCGAGTATGCGGAAAACGGCCTGCCGGATAACGTGAATGCCAATGCCGTGAACAAATGGCTGTTTAATGAAGATACCGTGGACAAGGTGCTCAAACACCTTATGGAAAACGGGCAAAAGGTGGACGGCGGGGACACGCTCGGCAAAACCATTATTTTTGCCAAAAACCATGACCATGCAGCGTTCATTGAAGAGCGATTTGACATTCATTATCCGCATTTAAAAGGGCACTTTGCGCGGTTGATCGACAATACGGTGACTTATGCGCAGAGCCTGATTGATGATTTTTCCGATACTACCGAGGATCTGCAGATTGCCATATCCGTTGATATGCTGGATACCGGCATTGATGTGCCGGATGTGGTGAACCTGGTCTTTTTTAAGATTGTGCGATCCAGCACCAAGTTTTTCCAGATGATCGGACGAGGCACCCGTCTGCGGCCGGGACTGTTTGGCCCTGGGCTGGATAAGGCGTTTTTCTATATTTTCGATTATTGCGGCAACCTGGAGTTTTTTGGCGAAAATCCGGAAGGGGCTAATGGCAGTGCCACTGAGCCGCTTTCCACCCGACTGTTCAAACTTCGGTTGCAATTGATCGAGGAATTAAAGACACTTCAGATTGACCTGCCGGATCTTCAGGAGGCGGCAGAAGATGTGACTTCTTTTGGAGATATATTTCTTCCGGCCAATCCGGTGCTGTTGTCTCAGCTTCAAAAAGACACAATCGGCATCCTGCACCATGAAGTGGCGGCCATGAATGTGGATAACTTTATTATCCGGCCCAAGCGAAAGTATGTGGAGCGTTTTAAAGATGCAACGCAATGGGAGAGCCTGGATAATGAAAAATTCAGCGTATTGTATCACCATATTGCCGGGTTGCCTGCAGAGCTGGATAAGGAGGATATCACCGCCAAGCTGTTTGACCTGACCTGCCTCAAGCTTCAGTTGGCCCTGACTTCAAAACAGGCGTCAAAGTCTGCCGCCTTTGCCGGATTGCAGCAAAAAGTGATGGATATGGCTGCAAACCTTGAGGAAAAAGAAACCATTCCCATGGTCAAGGCGCAGATGGTTTTTATTCAGGCAGTTCAGACCGATGAATACTGGCAGGATATTACCCTGCCCATGCTGGAACGACTCCGGAAAAACCTGCGGGATCTGATCACGTTTGTGGAAAAATCGAAACGAGATCCGGTGTACACGGTATTCAAAGACGAGATGGGCGAAGCACAGGAAATCGATATTAAAGGCTTTAATGTGGGTGTTAACATCATCCAGTATCGAAAGAAAGTGGAGCGGTTTATCCGGGAAAACGACAACCATATTACGATTCACAAACTGAAGTTCAATAAAGCCCTGACCGCATCCGACCTGGCAGAACTGGAGCGGTTTTTGTTTGAATCCGGTGAAATTCAGGGCCGGGAGCAGTTTGAAGCCGCTTTTGGCAAACAGGAAAGCCTGAGTGTATTTATTCGGTCACTGGTCGGCCTGGACCGGGAAGCCGCCAAAAAAGCATTCTCAAAATTTCTTGATGATACCCGGTTCAACACCAGCCAGATCCGTTTTGTCGAGATGATCATCGACCACCTGACGCAAAAAGGAGTTATGGATGCGGGATTGCTCTATGAACAACCCTTTACCGGCATTCATTATGAGGGCCTGGACGGGGTGTTCCCGGGTGCTGCAGCTGATGAGATAGTCCACATCATTGAAGGATTGAATGCAAATGCTTATGTGGCGGCGGCGTAAGGCGGGTTAGGTAAAATGTGTTTGATTAATTGAAAAATTATAATGTTTCTAACCCGCGCCAGCTATGTTGTTTAACAGAAAAAAGTTCAGGAGGCAAAAGTAAGCTCCACATTCACGAAGTTTTCACATACTTTAGACATGTGTGGTCCAAAGAAAGGGAGGATATATTAATGTTGAAAAGTATTCACATAAAGAATTTTAAGGCATTCGCAGATTCAAAGCCAATTCCCATTAAACCAATAACTCTATTTTGTGGCACAAATAGCTGTGGCAAGAGCTCTTTGCTTCAAGCTATGCTTCTCTGGAAACAGTCTATAGAAAGCCGTAACTCAGATCAATCCATTTTGATGAACGGCAGATTCATTCATCTTGGCACTTTCGTTAATATAATTCACGGGCATGACATTCAATCGCCAATCGGTTTTGAGTTTAACTATGAATTCAATAGAAAAGATTTCTACCGTGCTCAACGAAGCCGCCATAATTTTCCTTTGCAATTTATTTTGCGGGATTTTGTTCCACTAGACAACGTTGCCAATAAATATGACTTAACCTTCAATTTCACATACGCTGTTGAGCTTGGAATTACAGCAATACCAGATGCTACAGCCTTCACACGCAAAGTTGCACCAAAAAGTATAAAATTCCATGCATCAGCTTTAACTCGAGATGGGGAAAGAATTGACGGTGCATCAATCAATATTTCTCAGATTAATGACTCTTCTAAATTCAAAATTATTTGGGATAATATTAGAAGTCGTCATAGAAAAGATGGGTCACCAAAAAAAGGACAAGCCGAAATCAAAGGCTTGTCATTTATCAATTTTGTGCCAACAGATATTATATTACCAGCTGCCGACGATGATGAGCCTCAGTTCCACGACGCTTCTATTCTTTTCTACCGCTGGGCTGAATTACTTCGTACAATTTTTGGAAGTTTTTCCTATCTCGGCCCATTACGTGAAGAACCTTCACGTAGATATATTTATGAAGATGAAATAGTTGAAATAGGAACCAAAGGCGAGAACGCCGCCTACATTTACATGACAGAAGGGGAAAAGACTCTCAAGAATCACTATTTCTACGATCCCGAATCGGACTCTTTTGAGAAGGAGAAGAATATTACACTGCGAGAAAGCGTTAACCGATGGTTCAGTATCATGGGAATCCACAATTTTGGCGCTAGCCGTGAAAGCGAGATTATCCGCCTTTTGTTAAACTCAAGTAAGGGAAATAAAACACAGGTCAATATTGCGGATGTGGGTTTTGGTGTCAGTCAGATATTCCCTATTATTCTGGAGGGTTTAAGAATAAACCCAGGGCAAACACTACTGCTTGAACAACCGGAAATTCACCTGCATCCACGAATGCAAATGCAACTCGCTGACTACATTATCAGCCTTGCCCTTGCTGAGAAGAACGTCATCCTCGAGACCCATAGTGATCATATAGTCAATCGTCTAATTCGCAGAATGGCGGAGGATAAGAGCGGTAAACTCGCCGAGATGATTGGGGTTTACTTTGTCAGCCAAGATGATGATGGTAGTAAGATTGAAGAGGTCTCGTTGAGTCCAAAGGAAGGTATTGTCAATTGGCCTGAAGAGTTTTTTGACCAGGCTGCTCACGAGCAGCAACTCATCATGCGGGCATTAATCGAGAATCGGAAGGAGAGTTGACGCGATGCTTTATGCCCTCTTGGATCCAGGTCTCTTTTTGATTTCTGACGAAGATTGGAACTGTGCTGACAGACAAATATCTTTCCTTGATCAACTTAATAAGCACTTGGAATTTATCGACAATGTAGGTGTCGCTTTAGTCGTGTGGTGCGATGAGTTGGATGCACGCCTGTGGTCTAATCCGCAGATGCCGCCATGGAAGCAGAATAGAAACTATGACATCCAAATGACCATGATACTCTATACGTTCCTTACGAAACATGCACATCGGGTTGATATAAAAGGTAATGCTCTCGCAGACGCTCTTCCTTCTTTATCATGCTGTTGTGATAACTCTCTTGGTTTCTTTCGCAAACTCGTGTTTACTGTTATCCAGAACATGCTATCAGCGTATTTCTGTCCGAGTTCCGCGAACTTAATAGCTGCTGATCACCAATTTAGAGAAAGCCTGACGACTGACTGGGTTTCTTTTCCCGTGATAAGAGATCCTCTCAATTGGCCCAAAAAGATTTCTCCTGTTCAGCTTTTTTGGCCAATAAATAGGATGGATCGTGACCGTTTTATAAAGTGTATTGAATACACCTCGTTAGCAAATGATATTTCACCCAAAGAACTTCAAAAATACCAGTTATCCGGACGATTTATTGGCGATATTGTTAATGCAAGCAGGAAAGAAAAAGTTGTGGAGATGATTATCTGTCGGCTGAGTATGAATCTTCATGCTGCCTCATCTGATCCCCGGCTGCAAGATGAACTCTTATCGGATGGTGTTAGTAGACGATTCAGAGTCACGCAAAGACCAAGTAGCCTTCGTATTCACTACCGATTTGATGAAGATCAAAAAATCGTTTTCACCAGGTTTTATGACGAAGGGCATCATGATGATGGATTGTGAGGGTATTAAAAAAATAGGGTGATAATGGTTAAGCCTGCTCTTAACTTGTTTCAGGATATACGATAGTGCGATTGCTTTAATCGGAGACTTGCAACAGTGCTTGATGTCAATAAAGAGAAAAACATTGGATAGTCTTTTCAGTTTTACAATTTTTCATCAGTAAAAACCACAGTTATGGCCGGCGGGATGCTGATGTTGTTATTATCATAGAGCCTGAAGTGTCTTGCGAGCTTATCTATGGCAGCAACTTTGTTCCAGAATTTGATTTCAGTGACCTCTGCAACGCCACTACCGCCGATTGACGGGCTTGTTTTTATTACTCTTGTTTTGATTAAGAGAGAAAGAAAACTTTCAGACGGGTTAAAACCTCGGTTGCAAAAACTTCGCAAATCCGGCGTTATTGAACTGGTGGGACGCAAAAATATTCTTTCCCGGCAATATTATGAATTTATTGATAAAAAAGGTGTTTATACCCGAAAAAAAGGACTTGATAGAGAGACAAACAAACAATTGTTGTTGAAACATATTCAGGACAATAAAAAACAAGGGAGCCGGTTGCAGGAACTGATGGATGTTTTGCCTATGCTATCACTCAATCAGGTTCAAACATTATTAAAGGAAATGAAGCGTGACGGCATCATTTTTCCTATAGGGAGAACAAGAGCTGCTTTGTGGTATCCAAAAAATAAGTAAATTATCAAAACTTGGACGTAATATAAACGTAATGCAATAAATATATATATTAATTACAAGACATTAAAGAATAAAGAATTGCGCCTTATCGTTTTTAAAAAACTTAAACCTTATGTGACTGGCATGTGTTTACGCAAAACAGGCGACATTGTCAGAGTACAATATCTTGTTGTTTGAAAATTTTGAATTCAATATATGGGATTTTCTTTATGTGACTGGCATGTGATTCAGACATGGCGGACTTGATTTCAGGAGACGCAATAAAAACGTAATTAAGACGCAATATAAATGAAGATATTCATTAAAAATAGCATGTTGATATAAATTTGGATTGCGTCTTAATTTTTTTAGACGATTAATTTTATGTGACTGGCATGTGATTGAGCAAAACGATTGACCTATTAAAATGCTTTATATTGTGGTCCAAATATTCAAATTACCATATATCGACTTTTTTTATGTGACTGGGAAAAAACTTTTTTGACTTTTGGGCGCAATTAAAACGCAATTCAGGCGCAATAAGTATAAAATATAAGATTGCGTCCCGTGTTTTTTGCGGATTTTTTTGACGCAATTGACCGTTAATTCTTGGGCTTAATTTTAATTCTGCTCTATGTTCTGTTGACATTTTAAAATTTGGATAGGCTCGAAATTGTAGGCTGGGTTGAGCCGCCCATCTTTGCCGGGTTTCGCTTTGCCATTGGCACTACTTTTAATTAATTAAAAATGCCGGGATAGGTTCCAGCGGCGAAACCCGGCAAAGGAGACGCGAAATTGCTGGGTTTCGTTTTACCATCGGCATTGCGTTTATTTATTTCAATAGGCTGTAAGGCACCCCGGCGGCAAGACCTGGCAAAGGAGATGCTCAACCCAGCCTACGAGGGTCTTTAGTTAAATTCAGGTGTCATGTGTTATTTTGTTCGAATCGCAGCAACAATTAATAATTCGTAATTAATTTATGGGGGTATGCACTTGACTCCTGATACTACAACATACTGTGGTTAGCTAAAACGGTGCATCGTTACAGTTCGACGGCGTTCCTTGTTGTCACAGACAGGGCGTTCAAGTACATTCTGCCAGCATAACATAATGGAATAATAAATATATGATTCTTCTATCAAAAATTGTTTTCCGAATTCAGCAAAATTTTTGGGGGAATCCTTCATAATGCCACATGCTACATATTGTGGTATCAGGAGTCAAGTGCATACCCCAGTTTAATTTATTATGATAACCTGCTTTTCATCCCGCAGGGAGCAATTAGACAGCTCCTTTATCAATAGGCACCTGGCCAATGCCGTGGCGTATGACCGCATTGCCGGATATTTTCGTTCTTCCATGCTGGAGGTGGCCGGTGAGCAGATTGAATCCATGCAAGGTAAAGATAAAGGCTTGTCTGCAACTCCGATATCGATCCCAAGGATGTAGAAACCGACAAAGCTGCTCAACAGGCCCTTCGTAAATCATGGTGTGATGGCAATCCCGAAAATTTGGGAGAATTATCCAAAGATCGGTTTCTCAGGCTGTATCAGTTCATCGCTGAAAGAAAACTTGAAATTCGCGTTCTTCCGGATAATGCCTTTGGCCTGATCCATGGCAAAGCCGGTGTTATCACTGACACTGACGGTAGACAGACCTGTTTTATAGGCAGTGCCAACGAGAGCCTTTCTGCCTGGAAATTAAATTATGAACTGGTCGGGAGGACGATTCTGCCGATGCCGTCAAGTGGGTACAGGATGAATTTGACGCGCTCTGGTTTCATCCGCAGGCCACTCCTCTAAGTGATTTTGTCATCAGCGATATCAAAAGATTTCAAGAGATGAAATAAAACAAAAAGTGGGTAAAGGGGAAATACGCCTTCTTCTGGGAACCGATGCCGCCAGTGAAGGGCTAAATC
>CAZQLG010000138.1:0-7173 GCA_964594105.1 uncultured Desulfococcus sp.
AAAAGATACCTGCAACCAGAAAAATATGCGGCAAAAGGCCTGTTTTTGTTGTCAGGTTAAATTTATGGATTATTTTTCTGAAATTTTTAAAGCAAGTCTGTTCAACCACGCAATCTGTAAACACCATATCGCACCTGTTTATATTTAGACAGTTAAAATTGACTTTTTAAAATTATAATAGTATATTAAAAAAAAATATTCAAGTAGTTATTTTTTCTAAAAAAATTGGAGTTTATTATGACAATTTTTAGCAAGTCTGTGTGGGTTAGTATTTTGGTCCTTTTTTGTATGCTGCTGATAAACGGATGCGCCGATATGGATGAAAAAAAGGCTGAACATTATCAAAAGGGAATGGAATACGCAGATTCTGAAAATTCCAGGGCTGCCATCATTGAATTTCGTAATGCCATCCAGATTGACCCAAAGTATGCCGACGCCCGCTATCAGCTCGGACTTGTCTATATGAAAACGGGACAACCCGGAAATGCCTTTAAGGAACTTGAACGGGCCGCAAGTCTTGACCCGAACAACACTAACGCCCTGATGATAACAGCTGAAATATATTTGCTGAAAAAAGATTTCAAGGAAAGTCGTGAAAGGATTCGCAGAATTTTCGATGTGGATAAAAGTTTTCCTGATGCACACGCTCTGCTCGCCCAGATAGAGCTGAGTGAAAACAATATTGATGCGTCGGAAAAGGCGATTCGCAGAGCCTTGGAATTACGCCCCCAGGAAAGTCGATATTATATTATCCACGCACATATACTGATTGCCGCCAATCAGATTGATGAAGCAGAAAACGCACTGAAAAAGGCCGTGGAAATAAAGCCTGAGTCAGGCAATTTCAAAGAACTTGCCAGTTTCTATCTTCGCCGGAAAAAAGATTCCAAAGCCGAGCAAGTCCTTAAAAGACAACTCGCAAAAAAACCGGATATGCCTGAATCGTATCTGGATCTGGCAAAGTTTTACATTAATAAAGGGCAAACAGCGGATGCGGAACAAAATATCCTTGCAGCGGTTGATCAAAAACCGGAGTCAGCAGAACTTTTAACTTTTTTGGCCAATTTTTATCGCAAAATTCAAGCTTTTGAAAAAGCGGAAAAAACCTATAAAGATGCTATCGCTAAATCAAAAAAACCGGCGGATATTAAAGCGATGTTGGCTGACTTTTATTATGCGACCGGAAAATCTGAACTGGCATCCCGGGAAGTTCAGGCGGTATTGAGCAATCATGCGCATCACCCCATGGCAAATTTTGTCAAAGCCAAGCTGTATATCCAGGATCAAAAAAACATCGAGGCACTGGGAATTCTTGAAAAGTTGACCAAAGACGCTCCCAGGTGGGGAGCGGCCTATTATTTTAAAGGTGTGGCCCATCTCCAAAAGGGAGAAATCCAGGAATCATTAGATTCAGCGAACCAGGCCCTCAAAGTCACTCCTGGAAATCCGGATGCACTCACCTTGCTGGCACACCATTTGTTCTTGAAAAGAGATTTTGAAGCGGCCAAAAATAATGCTGTCAAGGCATTGCGCCAGGCACCGGGCAATCTCCGTGCCGGGATTATTCTGGCTAAATCTTTTTTTGCCCTTGGAGAAACAAAAAAAGCGGTTGGTCTGTTTGAAAAAATGGCTACTCATGCGCCGGAAAATATTGAAATCCTATATAATAAATCATTAGCCGACTTGGCCGGCAATAATATTCAAAAAGCCACGGATTCCCTTGAAAAGATTTTGGACCTGAATCCGGAGTTCAGCCCGGCACTGGTGACGATGAGTAAAGTATTTATCAAGCAGGGGAAATCTGACCAGGCAATTGCCGTGGTTAAAGAGCATCTTCAAAAATCGTCGAATAACCCGGATTATTTACTATTGCTGGCCGGGCTCCTGGATATATATGGATCTTCCCCGGATGAGGTCCTTTCACTTTTGGAGAAGGCCCAGGAAATTGCCCCCGAGAATCCGCGTGTATATACCATGACCGCCAATCTTTTGGTGCGAACAGGAAAAATTGATGATGCGATCGAAAAATACAAGGCACTAATCCAAAAAAAACCTGATTTTGCTGAAGGCTTTATGGCACTGGGAACTTTGCTGAACGAGGCAGGCGACTTGGCCGGCGCCCAAAAAGCATATTTAAAAGTACTTGAACTTAAACCCGATTTTGCAGCCGCTGCAAACAACATGGCCTGGCTGATCGCTAATAATCCGGAATCCGATCTTGGCGAGGCATTGCGCCTGGCGCTTGTGGCCAAAAATGTATTTCCAGATGATCCCTATATTATCGATACCCTCGGATGGGTCCATTACAAACGGGGTTCCATTAAACTGGCCCTGACCCAATTTTCCATGGCCACGGAAAAGCGTCCGGATTTAGCCACCCTGCGTTATCATCTTGCACTGGCGCTTTATGCTGATGGACAGGTTGCTCTGGCAAAATCCGAATTAACCAAATGTCTTGAATCAAAAGAAAATTTTCCGGAATACACTGAGGCTGAAAAATTATTAAAAAAAATTAGTTGATTGCATCACATGTAAAGATGGATTGATGATTTTCTTAATCTATGTATTTAATTATACGCTTCTTTTTTCATGCTTTCTTGACATGCGTTTCAAGGATGCTGACCGGCGGTTTTCTTTCGGGCTCGTTCGTATTTTTTTTCTTGTACCGCTTCTGTCGGCCGAATACCTTTACTTCGGCGCTCAAATGTCACGTCTTATTGTTGCGCCGCTTTTTTTTTCAGAAATTGTTTTTGCCCTGACCTGGATTGGACTGGCTTACAATTTGCCACTTGTCGTTAATCCGAATGTTAAAAAATCAATGCCATACCGTTTGGCAACGATAGTTGGTATCAGCGGTATCTTTTGTATCGGCAGCTACTGGCTGATCAGCCGGCCGGTATTCAAAATCACAGGTAACGATTTAATCCTTCCTTATCATGGTCAGTTGTATTTTTCTTCCCTGTTTGTGCTTATTGCTGTTTTGGTAATGGCCTGGCGTGCGGAAGCTTTCTGGCGGATACTGAATCAGAAAGATCGTAAGCAATATAAATATTTATTGATCGGATTTTTTTTGATCACCGGCAGTCTGGGCTGGTCTTCCTCTTATCGTATTGCTTATTTGCGTCTGATCAGTAACCATCTTCTGCTGGTGTCTATTTTTTTGATCATCGCCTGGTTTTTGATAGCTTATGCCGTGACCCGCCATCGCCTGCTCAACCGAAAAATATTCGTGTCCCGGAAGGTGGTTTATTCTACTATCGCACCATTTATTTTTGCGTGTTATCTTATCACCTTAGGGATTATTTCTTTGCTGATGCGATTTTTCGGCTGGCCAATGAATTTTGTTTTGCAATGGCTGCTGATTGTCGCAGGGCTTTTGCTGATTGCGGCTTTTGCACTTTCTCAAAGGGTCCGTGCCAAAGTAAAGTTTTTTATCAGTACCCATTTTTATGTAAACAAATATGAATATCGTGATGAGTGGCTGGCCTTTTCTAATATTTTGCAGGGGGAATTGACTGAAATCGGTGTGGTGCATGCCTTGCGCCGGATCCTGCATGACAGCCTGTATACTGATAAGATTAAAATCTGGATTGGCGATGCCGAAGTTGGGTTTCGCCTGACCGATGCGGAAGACAATCAAAACAGAAATGAAGATGCTTTCATTTCCGCCGATGATCCTTTGATCGTTTATTTGCAAAACGCTCCTTATTTGGATTGCAAAGCGCATCATCCTGATTCAGCCTGTCAGCGCATTCTTGACGAAAAAAAGGATTTTTTTATTTCTCTGGAACTTGTATTGCTGGTGCCTTTGGCCATCAGTGATCATTTTATCGGGATAATCGGTCTGGGGCTCGAATATACCGGTGGCAGGTATGGCACGGATGATTTTGATTTGCTTTCCGCAATTGGTTCCCAGGCGGCCGCGGCCCTGCTTGCTGTTCGGACGGCTGAAGCATTGGCAAAAGCCCGTGAACAATCTGCATGGAACACTTTGTCTGCCTTTGTCCTTCATGATATCAAGAATGCAGCCAACATGCTGTCTCTGGTCAAGGAGAATGCTCCGCAGCATATTCATGATCCCGAGTTCCAGCAGGATATGTTAACATCGGTTGAAGATGCCTTAAAAAGGATGGCGAAGGTTCAGGCGCGGCTGAATACGCTAAAAGGTGAAATTATTCCAGTGATGAAAGAACTGGATATTTGTCAATTGTTGAGAAATTACAGTCAGGATTTTGGCAAAAAGCTACCGGGTTTGACTATTAATGTGCAGGGGCCACAGGAGGTTAACGTAAAGACCGATCCAGATTTTCTATTGATTATTTTTGAAAACCTGATTCTCAATTCTGTAGAGTCTGGCAGCGGTGAAACCCGGGTGCAGATCAAGATTGATGAAAATGAAAATGAGCAGCATATCCGGATTGAATATTTAGACAACGGCCCTGGCATCCCATTAGACATGCTGCCAGATCGTCTTTTTGAACCTTTTATAACCGGCAAACCAAAGGGTAGCGGTATCGGCCTGTGGCAGGTCAGGCGGCTTATTGAAAGCCTATGTGGAAAAATTGAGGCACAAAATGTTGAAGGCCAGGGGGCACGATTTTTGGTTTGGTTGCCATCTGGCCGGGAAAAATGAATAGCAGGCAGTTGTAAAGAGAGGCCTTTTTATGCGCCATGACTGTTCATAAAAAAAACCGGTTGGTCGGTATTTCGGGATAAAGATATGATGCCGGACCACTTCTGCTAAATTTGCTGTCGGAAAATTTTACAAGGAAAGTTGATGGATTCGTAAAAAGTCAAAAAATGACTCTTCATTGACTTTTGATATCAGTAAATCCAATAAATTAAAAATTAAGCCATCTCAAAGATCGATTTCCAAATAACTCATCCATAAACAATTGAAATGATGGATAAGTTATTTTTTAATACAGTGGTGATTCGTCACCATGAAAAGTTTTTTACGGAGACATCAAAGTTGACGCAAACCAGTCAAAAAAGTTTTGGAGCAATCACGCAATACCGGATTCAATCACTGGTAAAAAGGCCCTGGGTACCTTATGTTTTCCCGTTTATTTGTTTTATGGGACTAACTGAAACGGCCAGATTCTTTCCTGCCGGGGCCCATTTTCTGTATATTTTTAAAACCATTATGGTGGGGATGATGTTGTGGTTCTGGCGGAAAGCCTACGCATCGGATTTAGTCCTCAAACTGAAGCCGGTCGGATACCTGACTGCTGTTGTCGTCGGTCTGTTTGTTTTGTTCGTCTGGGTTTGGTTAGAAAATATCTTGCCGCAGCATGGTGTTGATGCCGCTTTCAATCCTTATTCATTCAACTGGCCGCCGGTGGCTGTTTCGCTATTGATTGCTGTGCGTCTTATCGGCGCGGTGGTGGTGGTGCCAATAATGGAAGAGCTTTTCTGGCGTTCTTTTTTGTTACGCTATATAATCAATCCGGATTTTAACAAAGTCGCCCTTGGCACATTCAGCTGGTTTTCGTTTGCAGCTGTGGTGATCTTGTTCGGCGTAGAGCATCACCGGGTGATTCAGGGGATGATTGCCGGGGTTATTTATACCATCCTGCTTATTCGCCAGAAAAACCTCAGGGGTTGCATTATCGCCCATGGCGTGACCAACCTGGGACTGGGTATTTATGTTCTCGCAACGCAAAGTTGGGAGTTCTGGTAGGCCCTTAGCCGTTATTTTTTGGTTGCATCGAATTCGATTTATGGCTGTTTAGGATGGATCAAACTCATTATTTTCCCGATTTCCAGATGCCGGATTTAGGTTTGTAAAATATTCCGACAGTCTTTTTGGTCCCTTCATCGATTCCACGCCTTCCTTTTTATTTAATTAATTAAAGGTAATTCAAGTTCCAGACAGTTATTGCCGATGTTTAAAGCCATACTCAATATTGTGTTATGGGAAAAAACACGAATTGAGACTTTTTATAGTTGTCGGTTTTTTTTACAAATGGTATTTTTGAAACATAAAAATTGTTAAATATATATTCAAATAAGTGAGTTGTGGATATGGCACACCTATTGCATTTATTAAAAATAAATTGTATTAACATTAATTTATAATTCCAAAAAGAAAAAGGAGTGTATTATGAAAAAAATAATAATTTTATTAGGCGCTTTGTTAATTCCAATAATAATTTCAGTAAACGTCGCTGCATATTCTCTTTCGTATGTTGATGGCACAACATATAATACATCGGCTATAGATGACTATGCGACTAGTAGCTCTGATATGAATGGGATGACAGTCGTGGCAACCTTTTTAGATGGATTTGTAGATACTCAAATTTGGGGTAGCGGTGTAAGTGGCACTGGTTGGAGCTTAAACCTTATGGGTGATTCGTTTATAAGTGGCTGGCCATTAGGTCTTTCTATTACTTCCGGCATCAACCTATCGAGCCTCTCTATAGACGCCGGAACCGGTGACACTGTTTTTGATGTTGTGAATGGTTATTATGACCCTCCAAACTCATCTCCAGACTCACAAAACGGTAACCCCTTTTTTACAACCTCTACAGCCTATATTGATGCTACTTATTCGGATCGGGTGATGGTTAATAATGTTTTTTACGGCGATCTTTATCGCACCCTTTCTCTTGATTTTGGCAGCAATGGTTTGAATTCAGGATTTACCTTTTATGCTGATACAGATAACCTGTTCATTTCCGGTGATATCGATCCCGCCGATCCCGTTCCGGAACCCTCTACCATTCTGCTTATGGGTGCCGGCCTCCTCGGCCTGGTGGGTTACAATCGTAAACGCTTCAGCCAAAAGAGCTAAACAGTTTTTTTATAAATAGCATTATAGAACTATATATAGTTTTACAAAATCCCCCTGTTTCATCAGGGGGATTTTTTTTATACCAGAGCCAAGCAATCCCCATTCAAGTGAATGGTAAATCGCGAAAAAATTTGTTTCGGTTGAGGCAGATGATAAACTTGAAAAATTGGGGTGGATTCCCAATACTTCGCCAGGTCCTTACAGAGATCAAGGATGAGGACCTTTCAGCTTGTAAAATGGCAGTGAAAAGTTTTGAAGCTCCGACGGTTAAGTCTTGACACTCCCTTAAAAAGTATCCAGATGGCTAAGATAAAAGTTCCATATACAAGGCGTAGTGATTTTTCAGACAAGAAATGATACATGTAGTATATTGA
>CAZQLG010000139.1:0-7139 GCA_964594105.1 uncultured Desulfococcus sp.
GACAATCGGCTGTGCGCCGATCCGGGTCCAGTCGTCACGGTAGAGATTGATATCCACCGTACCGGTATTCAGTTCAATCCCAGTGGATTCTTTGATCATGGACCGGATGCGATGGGCAAGAAAGACCCCCCGGGTGTGGATACCGATAAGCGCAAGTCTGTCCAGGTGTTTGTGGGTTTCAATAATGTTATCCGTTATTTTTTTCAGAATACGTTCAACGTCTATTGCATCCAGAATCATGTGAATGTTGCCCATGTGGTTAGCCCTTATTATTGGTTTGTCAAACAGGACGGCTTCGTAAAAAATCCAAATTTTGTGTTGCGCTGCATCCTTCGCTGCATCAAAGTACGATAAGTATCCCGCCATGGCGGGACTCAGGATTTGCGCGCCGTGTATTTGAATTTTTATACTTTGTCGCCGCAATCCGACTTCTAAACAATTCGTCCATAATCTTTTGAAATGATAAACAAGTTATTTTTTCAAATAGTGGTGATGCGTCACCATGAAAAGCTTTTTACGATAACCACAAACAGAATCTGTTTGTGGTAAAAAGGGGGTCAATAAAAGCTCAATGAGTGTCACTGTATACTAAGGATTTTAAAAAGATCAAGATTTATTCAAAACCTTTTATGGGTGAAATATTTGGATCAACCGGTAAAACAAAATCTTTTAATCATGTCTTTGTTTGTAACAAAAAACAAAGAATTATGCCTCAGAATTCGTGATTTTTTCCAAAGCCATCTTGATTTTGAATGGGATTTCTCCTAACCTGACGGAAATTAATCGATTTTTTAAAAAAGGGTTCTGTAAAGAAAAAGGGTAAAAAAAAGAGATGGTAAGCATAAATAATTCCGATACCGCTTGTACCGGTGTCATTCTTGCCGGTGGGTTAAATAAACGGTTTGCCGGTAAAAATAAGGCATTTATCAATTTTGGTAACAGCCGTGTGATTGATAATATCTATGATGCTTTCAGGTCCGTGTTTGAGGAAATAATTCTTGTGACAAATCAGCCGATGGCATATCTCGAATGGGATGTGAACATCGTTACGGATATTTATTCGTATCGAAGCTCGCTGACCGGCATTCATGCGGGCTTGTTTTATGCCCGCACCCCGTTTATATTTGTCACCGCGTGTGACACGCCATTTTTAAAAAAAGAAATGGTGGAAACGGTTGTTTCGCATATTGAACCGGGGGCTGCTGTCGTGATTCCCGAAACGGCTGACGGGACAGAGCAGCTTTGTGCTGCGTATTCAAAATCCTGTTTGTCTCTCATGGAACGACAGATTGAAGAAAAAAAATTCCAGATCAAAAAAATGTTTAGGAAAGTCCGGGTAAAAAAGATTCCGGAAACTTTATTGAAAAAAGTAGACCCGGAATTGATGTCTTTTTTTAACATCAATACGGCCGGGGATTATTCAAAAGCAAAGCAATGGCTGGAACAAAACACTTTACGCTAATCCCCGAATTCATGAAATGCTGAACAGCGGAAAAAGGAGAAAAAATTTGGATATTCAGCAAATTATCAATCAGATCAGGCAGCGACCGGATTTTGATAAAGCCGGAATGGTCCTTGCCCATAACGGTGTGGTGCGGGGAACGTCACGGGATGGGCGAAAAGTTTCCGGTTTAACCGTCTCCGTGGACCATAAAAAACTCGAACAGATTCTTGAAAAAGAAAGACAGACGCCGGGTATTATAGATATCATTATCGAAATTGCGGAAGACCGGCATTTGGCTGTAGGCGATGATGTTATGGCCCTTGTCGTGGCCGGAGATATCCGTGATACGGTAATACCTGTTCTGGAACGCACCCTTAACGCGGTGAAGACGACGGTGACCAGTAAGACGGAATTTTTTATTTGATTGTTTGTAAGCGGTCACAGGGCGCTGCATCTGCTTTGTTGCCGGGCACTTGAAGTGCAGGGAGCACGACAGCGTGCCCGGCGCCTCGCATCTGCAGTACCCTGTAAACGTTTACAGTTCGTCCGCTTATTGTGAAAGAGGTGGTACAACCTTGTGAAAAATTATGATTGTTTTAATTATTTGAATGTTAAATTAAGCAATAAGGATACGTGAATGTCTGATTTTACCCATATGGATGAAAAAGGTCATGTCCGAATGGTCGATGTCACCGAAAAGGCTCCGACAGATCGGGTGGCGGTCGTTCAAGCAAAAATATCCATGACGCCAGAGACTTTTTTAAAGATAATAAATAATGAGACGCGGAAAGGGAATGTGCTTGAAACCGCAAGAATTGCCGGTATTATGGCCGCCAAGAAAACACCGGATCTGATTCCCATGTGTCATCCGATTAATATGGGGCATGTGCAGATTGATTTCTTCCCGGATGAAGAACATTATGCCATCGGTATTACCGCGTCTGTGAGAATATTTGATCGCACCGGCGTTGAGATGGAAGCGATGACAGCGGTATCGGTAGCCGCCCTCACCATTTATGATATGTGCAAATCCCATGATCGGGCGATGGTTATTTCCGATATCTGTCTGAAGAAAAAATCCGGCGGGAAAAGTGGTGTATTTATTCGTCAGGCGGATTAGATGTTTTTTTAATATTTTTAAAAAGTTTGGGTGTACACATCATGTGATATTTTTCCAGAAGTTAATGCCCGGAGTTATTGGAAGTCACAATTTTTTAACGTAAGGTACTAAAAAAGAATACAGCATGATCACGGAAGAATTATTTCACATATACGGTTGGGCCGGCGTCGGTTTTTTTGCCGGCCTTTTGTTGGGGTGGCTGATTTCCCGGTCGGTGTTCATTAAACGGATGGGGGGCGAAAAAATTGCGAATGCAACGCTTTCACAGGCCATTGCCGGAAAATCAGCAGAAATTGAATCCCTTCAGGTCACGCTGGCAAAATCCGGACAGGAGCTTGCCGCATTAAATAACAGATTTTTCAATCTGTCAAACACCCATACCGCCGCTGTCACTAGTCTTGAGCAAATGGCATCGGTTAAACAAATACTTACGGATCAAATAGAAGAAAACCGTTCATTAACCGATCGGATTTCCAGGCAGCAGCAGCGTTTGACGGAGCTGGAAACCCTGATTGAAGGTGAACGGAAAATTGCCAAAGAAAAAGCGGCCATGCTGGAAGAAATGACCATTCGCATGACGGATTCGTTTACGGCCTTGTCCGCAAAAGCCCTGAGCGCGAACAACCAGTCGTTCATCGATTTGGCCGGGCAGACATTTACCCAGTATGTCGAGGCGGCAAAAACCGATTTTGAGAATAGAGAAAAGGCGGTCAAAGAATTTATTCAGCCGGTGGCCGATGCTTTAGATAAATACGACCTGCAGGTCCGGTCCATGGAAAAGACGCGGGAAAAAGCCTATGGTGAGTTGTCCCAGCAGATAGTGTCTTTGAGCCAAACGCAGAATGAACTCCATAAGGAAACCGGAAAACTCGTCAATGCGCTTCGGATGCCCCATGTGAGGGGGCGGTGGGGAGAGATTACGCTGCGGCGGGTGGTGGAGCTATCCGGTATGCAGAACCGGTGTGATTTTTTTGAGCAGCAGACGGATAAGACCCGGGGAAATTCTGCCCGACCGGATATGATCATCCAGCTGCCTGGTGACCGGAAGATCATTGTGGATTCCAAGGTGCCGATTATCGCTTATCTCGATTCTCTTGAAGCGGAAAATATGGATCGGGCAGAGGAAATGCTGACCCGGCATGCCGCACATGTCCGGACGCATGTAAAACAGCTGGCCAAAAAAGAATATTGGACCCGATTTAATCCAACCCCTGAGTTTGTGGTCCTGTTTATGCCCGGTGAGAATTTTTTCAGCGCCGCACTTGCCAAAGAACCTGCCTTGATTGAAGACGCTGCAAACAATGGCGTTATTCTGGCCACTCCCACCACGTTGATTTCACTGCTAAAAGCGGTTGCCTATGGCTGGAAGCAGGAAAACACGACAGAGAACGCGAAGCGCATCAGTGAGCTGGGCAATGAATTGTATAATCGGATTGCAAAAATGGTGAGCCATATCAACAGCCTTGGCAGCGATTTGGATAAGTGTGTTAATTCATATAACCAGGCGGTGGGTTCCCTTGAGCGCCGGGTTTTGCCGTCTGCCCGAAAATTTGAAGACTTAGGCGTCATCATCAAGGGCAAAAATAATATTTCCAAAGTCTCTCCCGTTGATAATAAACCCCGAACCATGGAAATTGAAGAGGCTTCCGTATGAAAAAAATCAATCACTGTTTTTTCGGACCCCGTATGTTTTCTAAACAAATATTCATATTATTAATTCTTGCAGTCATTTTTTTTATTGGTTTAACGACAGCGTCCTTATCGGAAGCTTCATCCGAATCCTTGTCACAACCGGTTTTTCAAGTGGTGCCTGTTTCCGAACCCCCCTTTTTTGAAGATGACCTGGATTTCGGGCATCTGGAAGAAGCGATTTCCGGCAGTATTGCCTATTATCAAAAGCTGCCTTCTGGAAGAAAGTTTTCATTCGGAAAAGACACGTTTTCGGCCGCTCATTTGATCCGGTCTTTAAAACGATTTTTGTTGTTTATTGAGAAAAAACCCTCCGGCAAAGAATTAAGCGCTTTTATTGATCAATATTTTTATGTGTATGCGGTTATGCAAAATGGTGCAGCAAAATCCGTACTGTTTACCGGTTACTATGAACCCCTGCTGTCTGGAAGCGTAAAACAGACTGAAACGTTCAGGTTCCCGGTGTATCCCCGTCCGGATGACCTGGTAACATTTGCCAGCGGCTGCAGGGGGAAGACGGAAATCGGCAGGGATACGGGAAACGAGATTATTCCTTACTACAGCCGGCAGCAGATAGAAGAAAAGGGGCTTTCTGGAATTAATGCTTCACCGATTGCATGGGTTAATGACCCGGTGGCCCTGTTTTTTCTTCAGATTCAGGGTTCCGGGAAAATCAGCCTGGGAAACGGTGATATGATGAATGTGCATTATCAGATTTCCAATGGCCACCCATACAAAAGTATCGGCAAATACCTGATTAATAAAAAGAAACTGTCAAAAGAAACCGTATCCATGCAGACCATTCGGGCATATCTCAACGCCCATCCGGATGAAGTGGATGATATTTTAAATTATAATCCCAGGTATATATTTTTTGAAATAACGGAAAAAGAGACGGTCGGCTGCTTTAATATTGAACTAACCCCCGGCCGGTCTGTTGCCCTGGATCGTTCAACCGCACCGGCAGGCGCGCTTGTTTTTGTTCAGACCAAAAAGCCGAAGGTGGATACGTCCGGTAAAATCAGCTCATGGGTTCGGTTTTCCCGTTTTTTGTTAAACCAGGATACGGGCAGCGCCATCAAGGGGCCGGGGAGAGCGGATATATTCTGGGGAAACGGGAATTATGCGGCGCTTGCCGCCGGTTATATGAAGCATCCGGGACAGTTGTATTTTTTGGTTTTAAAGCCGGAGTAGCTCCGGAACGGCGTTGTCCCGCCATTAAAGTAGAAATTATGAATTCAGGGTGTGGTTGTGTTTGAGGGGATTTTATTTTTTAAACGGCATGATCAATAACTGGATCAAGGATTTTGGTTTTTTAGCATATGTTAAGCCGATGATCATATCGTCATGTCCGGCTTTGGGTTGTGCCTGGTAAGTACCGCAAATCCGGTCCCATACCGACAGGCTGAATCCGAAGTTGGTGTTGGATTCAGCTATGATCACCGAATGATGCACCCGGTGCATGTCCGGGGTGACAATCAGTCGGCGGATGAATGTGTCCATCAATGGCGGGATATAGATATTGGAGTGGTTGAACATGGCTGCTGCATTAAGCAGAACTTCAAAAAGCAGGACCGCGCCGGGGGGAAATCCGAACGCCGCCACTGCGGTCAGTTTGATCAATAATGATAAAATAATTTCAATGGGGTGAAATCGGATGGCCGTGGTCACGTCAATGTCCAGGTCCGAGTGATGGACCTGGTGAAGTTTCCATAGTATGGGCACAAAGTGAAACAGGATATGCTGTAGGTAGATGATAAAGTCAAATATGATGACCGCAGCGATCCAGTTTGCCCATATCGGCAGGGATAGCTGGTTGAATATGCCCATACCTTTGGATTGAGCAAAGGCGGCAAAGGTGACCGGCAGCATGATAAAAGCCAGCTGTATAATCAGGTTGTCAACTGCCACCAGGCCGAGGTTGTTCAGCCAGCGTTTGGGCGTTGAGTCCACCCGTTTTTTTCTCTCAAACAGGACTTCCCAAGCACCCATGATGAGCAGTACGCCGACAAAAGAGATTAAGCGGATTGATTTTTCAGTGAAAAAATTTTCCATCAATTACCTGAAACTGTTTCAGAAGGTTAGATAACGTTTGAGAACAAGGCGCAATCCGATGAAAAAACGGAGCATACGCACGTATGTGAGTATTTTGAAGAGGATTGCAACGCAGTTATCGGACGTTAGGTGACCTTATGATACGCTTTTAAGGATGGCCATGGCTTCCTCAGCTGTCTTATTCTCATGCACAATCGCACATGCAGCTTTGACAAATAAGACCGGGTTTTTATGCTGAAAGGCATTGCGGCCGATGGAAACGCCTTTGGCGCCTGCCTGCATGGCCCCTTCAATGGATTTAAATATTTCCGCATCACTGAGCTTGCTGCCGCCGGCAATCAAAATCGGTGCCGGGCATCCTTCAACAACTTCCCGGAATGATTCCGGGTCGCCTGTATAAACGGTTTTAACATAATCAGCACCCAATTCAGCGCCCATTCGGGCGGCCAGTTTCACCACCTCAACATTTTTTTCATCTTTAATTAACGGGCCCCTTGGATACATCATGGCAATTAGCGGCATTCCCCAGTAATTGCAATCTACTACGACCTTGCCGAAGTCTGTGAGCATTTCCGCTTCATGTTCATCCCCCACATTGATGTGGATGGAAACACCATCTGCGCCTACCCGAAGGGCGTTTTCCACTGTATTGACAAGTACTTTTTTGTTAGGTTTTGGAGACAGCATACTGGCGGCGGATAAATGCAGAATCAGTCCGATGTCCCGTCCATAGCTCCGGTGGCCGTGTTTGGGCAGTCCCAGATGGCCGATGACCGAGTTGGCCCCGCCTTCTGCCACCTGATCAACAGCTTTTGACATATCCACAAGCCC
>CAZQLG010000140.1:0-7119 GCA_964594105.1 uncultured Desulfococcus sp.
TTGTGGTAGCGCGGCCACTATCGCTGGTGCTCACCGGGCTGAGAATAATTCCCAGATCCGCATTGGCTACGGCAAAGGTCACTTCAACCCCTGCCGGCACCGCAATACCGTTCACATCTGAAATCACTGCTGAAATCGGGATACTGTAACTACCGTCACCATTATCGGTAATGCAGGTAATTGTTGTACATGCTCCCAGGGAAATATTGCTGGCTTCACTGGTAATGGTCAGACTCGCTGAAGCGACAATACTGCCCACAGAGGCTTCAATAATGACATCATCAAAGGCATCTGAGCCAAGGCTTCCTGCGGTAAAATTGGCAATCACTTGCCCCGGCAGGTTGCTGTCTGCACCGCCTGTCTTTGCAATTGCAGGGGTAATGGTTTCCCCGCCGCCGGGGGCTTTAATAATTGTGAAAGCAACATTCACATTGTGGATCGGATTGCCCTGGGCATCTTTAACTATTGCCCGAACTTCAGATATTCCGGTATTCACCTTTATGATAGATGGATCTGTTATCAGTTCCAGACTGTTAACCACACCGGAGATAAATGGAACCACTTTTCTTACCGTAATTTCAACGCCATTAAACTCGACAACAGCAGTTAAATTTGCATCACCAATGACGGTTCCTGCCTGTAATATGGCCACTGCTTCTCCCAGGGGATCGGTAGTCACCGGATTTTCAATATTGCCAAGGGTTGTTGCCAGTGAAATCATTTGATTTGCTACAGGATCTCCGGATTCATCTTCCAGCTTGAGATTGATGTTCATTAAGTCGGATCCATCCGCCACCAGATATTCTTCAGCCGGAGAAATCGTCAATGTATTACCGCTGAATATAACAGTCTTTGCATCGCTTGTTTCTCCGGGCGCGTTTTCGGTAGGCGCATGGAAGCCCGTAACGGTGGCAGGACCACCGGATGTACTGGTCAGTTTCACTGATATTTTACCGGACGTGTCTGTATAAGCAGTGAACTTTTGATCATTGGTTACGGTCCCGCCGTTAATCGGTGAAAACTTTCCAAGGTCTGTGTACAGAAAAATTTCCTGGTCCACCAGAAAATTACCCGCCGGGCCCCTGAGGGTTGATTCAACAATTGTTTCTTCGGATGTTGAAAGCGAATCCGGATCAGCTGTCATCGTTATCGTCACCCCGGAAAAAGCCACGTCTGTCTGCGCACTGGCATAGGGCAAATTTTTCGGGCCATACCACGCCTTCACCGTGGCAATACCATTTTGTTGGGCACTAATTAAAGCGGGATAAATACCGTCAACATAGGCATATCCGTCAGTTCCTGTAATTGCCATACCCGTTACCGTTCCCAGATTGGTACTGAAATTGACGGCCGCACCCGCAATCGGGTTGTGATTGTCATCTCGTAATAAGACTTTGACTTCAGAACGACTTGATCCCGTGGCATCAATGACGCGTTGGGAGACATCCATCAGCATTTCAGCAGCATCAATGTCCCCACCTCCGGCAAACGAGATTGATAGCGATTGCGTAATTCCGCTGGCGTTCGCCACAATCGTAGCGATTCCTTCCTGTGTGTCTGAAATCAGGGAGACGATTATCGTGCCGGAATCATCAATGATATTACGAGATATCATTTTAAGGGTATTATCTGAAGCTGAAAAACTGCCAAGATTGGTTTTAAACAAAATAACAGTCCCGGCAGGCATGGGAACACCGGCTATATCATAAACCGTCACTGTAACGCCTGTTGAGCTGATCCCATCGGCGGGCAGGCTGTCCGCTCCGGATTCAATAGTAATCCTCCCCACCATCACTGCTGCCGAATCAATGTTGACCGTCGTTGTGTTGGAAATGGGTGTACCTGTCGTAGTGGTGGCGGATATGGTATCTGTTACACTGTCAGTAGCTCCTGCCGTATAAGTTATGATAGCTTCACCGCTTAAATCGGTCACTGCACTTAGGGCCTCAAGCGTCGCCCCGCTGTTATTGATCGTGAGGCTAAAATTGACGGGCTCACCCATAACCGGGTTATCGTACGCGTCAGTTATTTTGGCTGTTACCGTGGCCTCGCTTCCCGGATTCAGGGTATTTGGTGAAGCAAATACGTCAACTTTCGTGTGCGGATCAAGAAAATTTATTTCTACTTTTTGTGTTACATTATTAGACTCCGCCCACACTTCAGCGGTACCGGGGATGGTGCCGGAAATCAACGTAACACTTATTCCTCCGCTATTATCCGTTGTTTTAACGCTATACTTCTGCAATCCATTCCGGAATGTCCCCAGATTCGTTTTAAAAACAACTGACGTGAACTCAAAGACTGGCTGATTGGTAGAATCCGACAAAACAGCGGAAATAGTCGTCGAAGACCCCCCATCTGCCAACAAACTCGCATCACCCGATGAAAGCGCAATCGACGCAGTGATGCCCAGTCCGCTTGACCCACCCGGCGAACCACTCTCTCCGCCGCACCCTATAAGTATAAATGCAAGAAAACTTATAAAAATAATTCGAAAAGTCATCTTTGCAGACGTCTCTTTCATGAAAAATTCCTTTCAATTCAATAAGTGGGGCAATAAAACCAGATCTCTAAAATAGGTTGAACACAATACCGTTATTAATTTTCAGCTTGCACCATCTCCCGCTGCTCAAGCTGAACAATTCTGGGAGTTATAAAAATCAACAACTCCTGTTTTGTATTTGTTTCATTTTTACTTTTAAACAACCATCCGATCATTGGGATATCTTTTAATATGGGGAATCCGGTTTCAGTAAATTTAACATCATTTTTCACGACACCACCGATGACGATCGTTTCCCCATCATTCACCAGAAGTTCCGTCTCCGCTTCATTGATTGAAGTGATGGGTTCACCGGACTGAATATATCCGGCAATTTCATTTTTCGTTGTCTTTATCTCAAGGGAGACACGACCATCCGGCGTAACATGCGGCGTGACATCCAGCAAAAGGCCAACCTGTTTATATTCGATACTCACTTCATCGTCTTCCACCACTTGATATGGAAACTCCTGCCCCTGCATGATCGTTGCTTTTTTATTGTTCATGGTTAAAATTTTCGGGGATGAAATAATTTTGCCGTTCCCTTCCAGTTCCATGGCTTTAAGCGCCGCATCGAGTACAACAGGGGTGCCCCATGCATCCAGACGGGTAAAATTAAAATCAATAACACCTTCCCCCACGTCCGCCGGCTGGGTCAAAAGTGGCGTGTTCATGGCAATATTATATGAATATTGGCCATCCATATTGCTTCTATAAATATCTTCACCACTGACGCCCCATGCGACGCCGACATCGCGGGCAAAATTATTGCTGACTTCAACAATTCTGGCTTCGATGAGAACCTGCGCCGTGACTTTGTCAATGTGACTAATCAAATCTCTGATTTTAATAAGTCCTTCCTTAGTACTCGTTACTATTAATTGGTTATTGCGGTTATCCACCATACCGGCAGTTCGAGCAGCAACTTCACCCAAACCAATATAATCCAACTTCTCCTCAGTAAAAAAAGGTGCAATATCGACGCTGACATTGGCATAGCTAATGGGAATATAGGCTGTTTCTAATGGTTCTAGATACTGTTCTGCTTTACTACGCTCTAACTCGGCTTTAATCTGGACAGATCGATCGGTTTCTTCTTTTGTCAATGTGGCTTTGGTAGCAATTCGGACGATACCATCCTTTTCTTCTTTGCCCAACCCATTCATCGTTAGGACCAAATCTAAGGCTTGATCCCAGGGGACTGGCGCTGAAAGAGAAATGGTGACTTCACCCGTCACATCCCTATCCACTGCATAATTTTTTCCACTTACCTGCTGTAAAATTTTGAACACATTTTTGATATCTGTTTGATAAAACTCCAGCGCTATTTTCTGACCGGTATATTTTTTTTCCTTTACTCTTTGCATTTGGAATGGTAACCGCGGACCCAATATTTTATCCTTAAAACTCGAATCCGCTTCCTCTAAAATCGAGTGAACGGACCCTGCGCTTTCAACGTTGCTTTCCTCATTGTAGCCATCATACTCATTACCGGTGGAAATATTTGTGTCTTCCAGAACCTGCTGCCAGGGCGACAAATTGGCAGATTCAAATGGCCGGGGACCGATTGAAGAGGGATCAAAGTTTATTGTTAACCCATTGTCTTCGGCAACCGGCCGATAGGGGACCATTTCCCTGAGTTCAATAATAAGGTCGGTCGCTTTTTTTAAATCAGTTGCCTGCATCGGGCTGATGCGGTCAACCGCACTTTCAAACCGTGTCGTAATTAACGGTTTGTGGCGACGGTATTCCGGAAGCCGGCTGTTATAAACTCTGATTTTTAATATTCGGTCAGCAATTTTTTGGATGTCAAATTTAACCGGTGAATCAGTGCCAACAATAATCATTGATTTTCCGGACGCCTGGGTTGAAAAATCGATCCGGTTAATAACGGCTGTTTCTATATTTTTCCCGTTGTTTTCACCATCAGAAACTTTTTTTTCTATTGTTTTTTCCACACCCGCTACAACCGGTGTACTTAAGGGGCTTTCAATGTTGGCGGATGCTTCGTTTAATTCAATCACCGGATTCTCTGCAGTTAAACCCGAATTCGGCCGTTGAAATACGATTTTAAGATTTGCACCTTCCTTCTGCACTTCATAAGAAAGATCTTCCTTTAATCCTATTTCTATCCGGGTATTTTTTTGATCGGATGACAGGGAGGAAATGATTGTCTTTATGATTTGACTGTCCGGCGTCAGTGCGGGGGAAATTTCTCCGAGCGTTGTTTCCGGAAACAATAATATCACACCCGGCGGATCATGCTGCTTGACGGAAGTATAATTCAGTTGTTTGTTTGCGCTGACAAGCACACTTTCAGAATCCGCTGCAACAACTGTATTTATGCCGGTTATTACTTTTTGGGGATCCGCTTTCACTGATGCCGCTTCCTTTTTTTCCAACATGGACGCGCAACCGACAGAAAGCAAAAACACTAAAAGAATCGACAAAAACAAGCCATAAATCGACCACCCGATTTTTTTTTCCGATATCATGTGCCTACAATCATACATGCTTAACTCTCCAGGTTATTGACGAAGTTTCAGTTCATTATCATCAAAAATGGGTTTTCCTAAATAATCTGTTTTCTCTACCACAACGATTACTTTATCATCTAATATTTTAGTAACATAACCGCCTTTTCTACCGATAAAGTCTCCTTCACTGATGACATAGCCTTTTCCGGAAGCTTCCTGAACAAGGGCTCTCGCTTTTGTCGGAGTCCGTAAAATCGCAGTCAATTTCAACTGGCTCAACTCCATTTTTTCCAAAGGCGTTTGAGGCATCCGGCGTTTCAGCTTGGACTCCTTAGTTATAACCTTTGTCTCACGAAGAAAGGGTTCAAAGGGATCGATCCGTCCTTTTCGACTGTAAAACCGTTCTTTTTTACCGATTATCGCTGAAACTTCTTCTCTGATCTGGACTTCAGACGTTTGACCGGACATGCCATCGACAGGAATATCACCGCCGGGCGTCAGAGCCTCAACACCTTTCTCCTGACCTTTTGTTGCTGGAAGTTGAACCGCAGTTTCCGGCTGAAATTGTGACACTGAGGCAACCTTTGTTTCGGCACCTTTAACGGCACCGGCGGTAGAAACCGAATCAGAAATTTTCACCATTTTTCCAGGCCGTATGATCTTTACACGGTTACTGATATATTTTACGGCATCAGACGCATCCGCATTCTGATAAACGCCTGAAAAACAAACCCCTAAAAAAAGAATAGCGACTATACAACAATAAATTTTATACATAATTTATCTTCTTTTTATTTCTTTTTTTTGACTTTTTTGTCTTTTCCCTTTTCAGCAACCTTAGGTGGGGCTTCCACAAACTTATATGTTTCAATCGTGCATGCTATTTTTACATTATCAGATTGGAAATCGTCCACATACACTCTTCCCTTAGTAGATTGTTGTATATCAAACTTTTTAACATTGACAATTCTCGACATTCCAGCCAGTTGATCAAAAAAGACCCCCAGATCATGGTAGGAACCGGACAGACTCATAGTCACCGGAAGTTCCGCATAAAAGTCCTTCTTTGTTTCAGTTCCGGGTTTAAACAGCAAAAAAGTAAGCCCCGCATCTTTTCCCACCTGAGAGATGCCTGTCAATAATGAGGGAACCTCATCGGTTAACGGCAGAGCTTTTGCAACAGCATTAAACGTTGCCTGGGCCATTTCCAGTTTTTTTTGAAATTCCGCATATTGCGAAGCACTTTTTTTTGACTTTTTCAACGTCTCTTCCTGCTTCGCAATTTCTTTTTTTATTTTATTTATTTCTTCATATTTCGGCATGTACAAAAAATATACAAATATCCCAACAATCAATGCGACCGACACACAACATATGATAATTCTCTGAACTTTTGTCAATTCACTAATTTGTTTAATCAGCGGCTCAATAGACTCTAATGAGATATCAAGTTTTTTCATTTCTTCTTTCACCTTTTCTCCGCCTGCTTAGGCTCTCATAACTATTTAGATGCCGGGGCGTCCTTTTTCGGTACACCTTTTTTACATATAATATTAAACTGTTTTATTATAATTTTATCATAGCTTGATTGCTGTAAACTTGCCAGAACGACGCCCGAGAACAAATCCGAACGCTCCAGACGCAGCATGAAATCGGCAACTGTTTCATTATCCAGAGCAAAACCATTCAGCGTTAAATTGGTGTCGTTATAAATGAGCCGGGTTAGTTGCATGCGCCCAGGAATAATCATTTCCGTCATTTTCGCCAGAAGTTTTGGCGGCTTTTCCCGATATTCCTTGAGCTGATTCACAACTTCAATCTGCTTATTGAGCAATTCAAGCTTTTTCTTTATTTCTTCCACCTGCCTGGCTTTTTCTTCATAAATGGCGACTTCTTTTTTTACATTAACCAGTTGACTTGACAGCTTTTCCTTTTTCGAACTTAAAAGGCTATTAAAGACTATCAGCACAACGATTAAAAGGACAAAAGATAATAGAAAAATTGATATCTGTTTACGAATATTTTCCTTGGATCTTGCTGCCCGATAGGGTAATAAATTGATACGTATCATTTGTCATCCACTCTTCTGATTGCAAGCCC
>CAZQLG010000141.1:0-7109 GCA_964594105.1 uncultured Desulfococcus sp.
TTAAATGGTAGCGGGGTCAGGATTTGAACCTGAGACCTTCGGGTTATGAGCCCGACGAGCTACCAGACTGCTCCACCCCGCATCAAAGAATAATCTTATAGCTGTTTAATTCTGAATCTGTCAAGAAGTTTTTATGTTAATCAGGTTTTTAATTTTTTTGATTGTTTCATCCTGGGACGGGTGGTTGTTGCGGCAATCGATTCGGATTTGTTTTGTTCGGCTTGTCTGGCCGGATGCAATTTCAAAGGCTGATTTGGAAATCCCTGTTATTTTGGAAAGATATTTGATGCAGAGTTTGTTGGCCGCACCGTCCACCGGCGGGGCAGTCAAGCGGATTTTTAAGGCATCATCATGCTGACCGACAATCGAATTTTTTGATGCTTTCGGTTGAACATAAATTTTAAAACAGATGCCGGTGTCGGTTTTTTTGATGTCAAACATTTTAATCCAGGTAGAAGGTTTAAGGCTGAAGGTAGACGGCTTAAGCCGTGGCTTGCGTTATCCATTCCTTTAACTGGCTGTACTCATTGGTCGGCTGAATGTCAGGAAATTCTGTCACAACGTTTGCCGGCGGCCGGAATAAAAAGGACGCATCGGCTTCTTTAAGCATGGTAATATCGTTGTAAGAATCCCCAAACGCCAGAACCTGATAGCTTAAGCTTTTTAATGCCTGGACAACATGCCGTTTCCCGTCTTTTTGCCGCAATGTGTAGCCGGATATGGACCCGTCCGGTTCCACGATCAGGGAATTGCAGAACAGGGTGGGGCTGCCCAGTTTTTTCATCAACGGACTGGCAAATTCCACAAACGTATCGGAAACAATGATGATCTGGTATTTTTCCCGGATCCAGTTCAAAAACGCAACGGCCCCTTCCAGGGGATCAATCGTTTTAATGACGGTCTGAATGTCGCTCAGTTTTAGTTTGTGTTCATCTAAGATGGAAAGGCGTTTTTTCATTAAAACATCATAATCAGAGATATCGCGCGTGGTCAGCTTAAGTGCTTCAATGCCGGTTTTTTTTGCCACATTAATCCAGATTTCAGGCACAAAAACGCCTTCAAGGTCCGAACAGATGATATACATAAAAATATCCTTATTTGATAAATTAATTGGTTCCTTCAACCCTGATTAAGGAGGGGGCATCCGTAATAATGTCCAGGGATGAAATTTTTGCCAACGCTTTTTGGATTTCAGCTTCTTTTGCCAGGTGGGTGAGCATGAAAATCGGAACCGCACCGTTTGATTTTCGCACTGTCTGATGGACGGATTTGATGCTGATATCATGGTCACCCAGAATTCCGGAAATTTTGGAAAGTACACCGGGCTGATCAATGGCGGAAAACCGGATATAATAGAATGTGGATATCTCATCGATCGGCTGAGTCGGGATTTTTTTGATTTGCGCCATCTGGAATGAAAGCATCGGGACCCTTGTATGAATGCCGTTTAACAGGTCCCGGGCGATGTCGATGGTGTCGCTGATCGCGGCACTGGCGGTTGGCATCATTCCGGCGCCATGCCCGTATAACATCATATCACCCACCGCATCTCCGGAAATCGACACGGCGTTTAATGATCCGTCGACATTGGACAGGGGGTTGGCAAACGGGATCATGGTTGGGTGCACTCTGGCGTCAATGGTATTTCCCGTAAATTTTGTGATGGCAAGAAGTTTAATCCTGTAACCACATTGGTCTGCAAACTCAATATCGGTGGCAGTGATATTTGTGATTCCTTCAACATAGATATCATTGAGGTTAATTTTCGCGCCATAGGCAATGGATGAGAGAATAGCCAGTTTATGCGCCGTGTCATAACCGCCAATATCCAGTGTTGGATCCGCTTCGGCAAATCCTTCTGCCTGGGCTTCGGCAAGTGCGGTTTCAAATGAAATCCCTTCATTGGTTATTTTGGATAAAATATAGTTGCAGGTGCCGTTTAAGATTCCGGAAATGGATTGAATTCGGTTGCCGACCAGGCTTTCCCGGATTGTTTTAATAATCGGCATACATCCGCCGACACTGGGTTCAAAGGCAATGGAAACCCCTTTTTCAGCCGCCACTTTAATCAGCATGTTTCCCGAAGAGGCCAGCAGTGCCTTGTTTGCCGTAACAATATGCTTGCCGTTATCAATGGCTTTTAAAATAAGATCTTTGGCAATGGTTTCACCGCCGATCATTTCAAGAACAATATTAATTTCCGGATCATTGACAACTTCAAATGGATCAGCCGTGAGAACACCTTTATCAAATTCGATGCCACGATCTTTTTGAAGGTCAATATCTGCTGCTTTTTTTAATGTTAGTTTGGCGCCGAGCCTGGACGTGATCAACGGGCCATTATCATAGACAATTTTTGCGATCCCGGTGCCGACAGTGCCCAGGCCAAGTATGCCGATGTTGATTTCTTTCATAAAATTTCTTCCTTTAGATAGTGTCTGAACGAAAACCAGGCGGGTTTCATTAGGATACTAGTTAGTGCTTGAACGAAAATCTGAAAATTTTTCCAAGTTCAAGGCGGGCGAAAATTTTAACCGGAGGAATACATTAAGTATTTTGAGGATTAAAATTTGAGCCCAACGCAGAAATTGGGGAAATTAGTGGTTTTCGTTCGGCCACTAGTTATAAGATCTTTTTAATGCCCCTAACCGCCTGATTGATTCGCATGTTGTTTTCAATCAGGGCAAACCTCACATGCTCATCACCATATTCACCAAAACCGATACCTGGAGAAACTGCCACCTTGGCTTCCCGAATTAGCATTTTGGAAAATTCAACAGAGCCCATATCAATATATTGGTCCGGGATTTTTGCCCAGACAAACATGGTGGCTTTGGGGGGGGTGATTTCCCAACCGACCCGCGTTAAGCCGTTAACCAGTGCATCTCTTCTGGTTTTATATGTGTTGCAGATTTTGGAAACGCAGTCCTGAGGACCATTTAATGCGATAATCGAGGCAATCTGGATGGGCTGGAATATGCCGTAGTCCAGATAGCTTTTAATCCGTCTTAAGGCACCGACCGTTTCCGCATTGCCTACGCAAAATCCCACGCGCCAGCCGGCCATGCTGTAACTTTTGGACAAAGAAAAGAACTCCACGCCGACATCCTTGGCGCCTTTGGCCTGTAAAAAACTGGGCGGTTTATAGCCGTCAAAAACAATGTCTGCATAGGCAAAGTCATGAATGATCAGAATATCATGCTCTTTGGCAAATGCGACCACCTTTTCAAAAAACTCAAGCTCCACGGTTACCGTTGTTGGGTTATGTGGAAAACAGAGAATGAGTATTTTGGGCTTGGGCCAGGTCTGTTTCGTGGTGGCGATCAGGTTTTCAAAAAAATCCGTGTCCGGTCCCAATGGTACATAACGGACATCTGCGCCGGATATGATCGATGCATACGGGTGAATAGGGTACGTCGGGTTGGGCGATAAAACCACATCTCCGGGTCCCAGGGTTACCAGCATTAAATGCGATATTCCCTCTTTGGCACCGATGGTTACGATGGTTTCAGTTTCCGGGTCGATATCCACGTCATAGCGTCGCCCGTACCAGTCCGCAATGGCCATTCTCAGTTTTTTGATTCCCATTGAGGCGGAGTATCTGTGATTTTGAGGCTTTTGCGCCGCTTCTGTTAATTTGTCGACAATGTGCTGGGGGGTTCCGATATCCGGATTTCCCATTCCCAGATCAATGATATCTTCACCGGCATGCCGGGCATCCATTTTAATTTTATTGACAGCGGCAAAAACATATTCGGGGAGTCGGTTTAGCCTTGCGAATGTTTTCATGTTCAACCTCTTCATTTTTTTTACTGAAAATCTCATAATAAATAATGTTGTGTTTAATTACACCACTAAACCGCTTATGTCAAAAAAATTGTTTTGACTTTTGGGGCTTATTACGTTATTAAGACTATTTTTTTAGTAAATGAAAAAATTAAATCAGGGCGAATATAATCAATGAGTAAATCTAAAAAGTCATTAACCTATGCCGATGCTGGCGTGGATATTGAAAAAGCAAGCATATTTGTGGATGCAATAAAGAAGATTGCGTCCAAAACGCCCCGATCCGGGGTGATGGGCGAAATCGGTGGTTTTGGCGGTCTTTTCTCTTTAAATACTGCTGAATATAAACGTCCGGTACTTGTCAGTTCCACAGACGGCGTGGGTACAAAATTAAAAATTGCTTTTCTGATGGACAAGCACGATACCATTGGTATTGATCTGGTGGCCATGTGTGTGAATGATGTGGTGGTCCAGGGTGCCAAGCCGCTTTTTTTTCTGGATTATCTTTCAATGGGGGAATTGAATCCCCGTGTTGCCGAGGATATTGTTAAAGGGGTTGCCGAAGGTTGCTGTCAATCTCAATGTGCGTTGATTGGTGGGGAAACTGCTGAAATGCCTGGTTTGTACAGCAGCAATGAATACGATCTGGCCGGGTTTTCCGTCGGGATCGTTGATAACGATAAAATTGTCGACAGTTCCGAGGTTCGGGTCGGTCACAAGCTGGTCGGAATTGCGTCATCCGGTCTTCATAGCAATGGATATTCCCTGGTTCGAAAGATTTGTTTTGATGTTTTAAAACTGAAAGTGGATGCTTATGTCCCGGAGTTTGAAAAAACCCTGGGTGAAGAACTGATTACACCTACCAAAATATACACTGAAGTCATTTTGCGCCTGATCAAGGATCTGCCGATCCACGGACTGGCCCATATCACCGGTGGCGGCATTGAAGAGAATATCATCAGGGTGCTGCCGTCATCCGTTAGCGTAGAAATTACAAGCGGGTCATGGGATATTCCGCCGGTCTTTGATTTTTTAAAGAAAGCCGGAAATATTAAAGATTCGGAGATGCGGCGGACGTTTAATAATGGGATCGGTATGATCGCTGTTGTGCCGGCAGATTCCGCCCAGGACGTTGTTGAGCGCGTTTCAGGAATGAATGAGAAAGCTTATATTATCGGTGAAGTCGTTTCAACGAAAAAATCTGATGATAAGCAGGTCAAGTGGGTTTAAAAAAAAGACTGAACATTGAACATCGAACATTCAACATCGAATATTGATGGATATCGTCCTTTCAAGAGAAACCGCATTGCTTTTACCTTTGGGACCCTGATTCTTCACCGGTTATTTTTTTAACCGGATGTTTGCGATAAAGGCCGACTTGTTTTTACAATATAAAGTACCCTTGGTAGTATAATGAAAATCCTTGGCATTGAAAGTTCCTGTGATGAAACGGCGGCTGCAGTGGTGGAAGATGGTGTGACTATTTTGTCGTCGGTTGTGTCATCTCAGGTGGCGCTTCACCATCCTTACGGTGGCGTGGTGCCTGAACTCGCCTCTCGCAAGCACATTGAAATGATCATCCCCGTGGTCAGCGAAGCCCTTCAGGTGGCCGGAATTGAAGCAGGACAGGTGGATGCCGTTGCCGTCACCCAGGGGCCGGGGCTTGTCGGCGCTCTGCTGGTGGGGTTTTGTTTTGGAAAATCGTTTGCATATGCGTTGGATATCCCCTGGGTAGGGGTTGATCATCTTGAAGGACATATCAATTCTGTTTTTTTAGAATCCTCGTCTCCTGAATTTCCTTATATTGCACTTCTGGCTTCCGGCGGTCACACGAATCTTTATTATGTCACATCGCATACCCACGTCGAATGCCTGGGACAGACATTTGATGATGCGGCCGGTGAAGCCTTTGATAAAGTAGCTAAAATGCTGGGTCTGGGGTATCCGGGGGGAAACGTCATTTCGGATCTGGCAAAAACCGGTGATCCGGAAAGAATTAAATTTCCCCGTCCGTATCTTGATAAAAACGCGTTTAATTTTAGCTTCAGCGGATTAAAAAGTGCGGTCAATCGGTATATCCAAACCCATCCGGATGAGTATCAACGTCAGGCAGCAGATATTGCGGCAGCGTTTCAAGCGTCTGTCGTGGATGTTTTGACATATAAGATCATTGCCGCAGCAAGAGAAAAAAAATGTCGTCATGTGGCACTGGTCGGCGGGGTGGCAGCCAACCAGCGGCTCAGGGATAACGTGACGGCGTCTGCCCAAAAGTATGGTTTGACCGTTTTTTTGCCATCCATTGAATTATGCGGTGATAATGCCGCCATGATTGCAGCGACCGGTTACTATTATTTGGAGGATCCGTCCCGGCCCGGTGGGGATCTTGATATGGATGTCTATTCACGGGCAATAAGGAAGAAATAAAAGATGACGGCTTCGTAAAAAGCTTTTCATGGTGATGCGTCACCATGAAAAGCTTTTTACGAGACTATCAAAGATGAACATTCAGTGGTAAATGAACCACCGAATGTCGAACCGGGAATATCGAATGTTGATGTATTTTTTTATTTGCCGATCCCTATCTCTCCATATAATTTTTTTGCGCATTCAGGGCATATGCTATGGCTGAATTGCGCATTAGACCGATCCTGGACATATTGCTCAACCTGCTCCCAGTATCCACTGTCGTTTCGTATTTTTTTACAGTTCGCACAAATGGGTAAAATCCCCTGAAGAATATTTATCTCTTTTATCGTTTTTTGCAGTTTATCGATCAGTGCTTCCTTTTCTTTACCGGTTTTTTTTAGCTCAGCGTTTGAGGTCTCCAGTCGATGCTGAACGATTTCACGGACCCCTTCCATTATAAATGCAAGTAAAAAGACAACAATATATACTGGAATAAGACGTATTATCAAATCGGTTTTATAAGATGTAAAAAATGCGACCTTTTCCCCAAAGATAAAAACAATGCCCGACAATCCCAATAATAAAAAGGATAGTATGGCCCCCCACCTTTTTCCGAGCAAAAAAAGTACGACAAGCGGGTATGTGAACATCCATATATATGCTGCTTTATTGCCGGCACCAGAGGCAATAAGAAAAAAATAAAAGCCGCCGAACCCGATGGAACCAATCATACCGACAATATTATAATTTTTTGTCCTTCTCAGGTAAATAAACAGGCAAATCAAAAATATAAAAAGGACTAAATCGACAGCGGCCAATGAAAAATATCGTTCTATAAATGCGATTGAGCCGAGAAGGGCAAGGAAAAAACATCCGATAAGTACGATAAAGTTAAGCAAAAACATTTTACGAAGTGT
>CAZQLG010000142.1:0-7072 GCA_964594105.1 uncultured Desulfococcus sp.
ACATCACACTCTTTGACCAGTTGATTAAGGATTTTCTTTCCTTTTTTGGTTTTGATATCTAAATAGATTCCCTTCTTATTCCGGTTCGATACTTCATGCATAATGCTTTCGCCATTTGATAGAGACAGATCTAACGATGCGATTTTAGTCCAGTATCTTTCGGGATCGCCGAACCCGGATTCGATTTTTATAATGTCTGCTCCCAAATCCCCGAGTATAGCTGTTCCTCCCGGTCCGGCATGAAACACACCATATTCAACAATTTTAATACCTTCAAGCGGCCCTGACTGGTTATTGTCAGTGGGTTTTTGATTTGTCATAACGCTCCTTAACTACGATAGGATTCAGATTAAAATATCAAGTAGATGATGTAACTATCTGGCTTTATA
This sequence comes from uncultured Desulfococcus sp., assembly GCA_964594105.1. Lineage (GTDB taxonomy): Bacteria > Desulfobacterota > Desulfobacteria > Desulfobacterales > Desulfosalsimonadaceae > SURF-3. The sequence goes on from CAZQLG010000142.1 coordinate 390, forward strand.
TTTCTAATGTCAAGCCTCTTGTCCTACAAGCTCAATGAAAACATAGCTGAGTTTTGGATGGACCAAACGGATTTTTTTGAGGGGGGGGGAAGAAAAATAGTTATTGTTACCTCAAACTCAGTATTACTTCTCTCTTATAGCGGATAATAATCGCCCGTGGCCTATGGCTAAAAAGGACAGTAATGTGGGATTTCTTTGCAGTGAACCATATCGATAACGATCCTTGATAATCTCGTAAAAAGTCGGATTCCGACGGCAAGGTATAAAAGTTCAAATTCAAGGCGCGCAAATTCTGAGTGATGATTAGTACTTAGCGTACTTTGAAGAAACGAAGAATGCAGCGCAACACAGAATTTGGACTTTTTACGAAGCCGTCATCCTTAACATTCTCTGTTTTAAAGATATACAATATATGGGGTTCTTAAAAAAATCCCCAATCCACTATTGCAAGGTGCAATGAGCGTTGATTTTGGGCGGGGTGCACTTTGGCAAGGCATGTTTGGTTCTTGTGATTTGCCTGATTTTCTTTTCATAAATCCGATGTGCACCGGAATTGATGATAGACTGCATTTTTTTATACGCTGTAACAGTATTTCTATCAATTTAAAGGATATAGAAATGGTTATTGTTTTTTATTATCCATAGTGTCACTGTCAAAATATTAGAATTATTTAATATTTATATTTCGATGTCTCAAAAATACTCAAATCCAAAGAAAAAACCTGCTTTGAGAAAATATCTGAAAACATAATCTGTTTAATCATTGTCGATATTCAAGTCAAAAAATGGACTGGCAAATGAAGGAAGTAAAAAATTTCGAACCGAATTGGGGAATATACTGGGCCGTTTTGACTGCCTTTGTCATAATTTCGGGAATCGCATATGGTCTGGCAGAAATTAGCATAAAAGAGCTCGCTTTGTTCTCTATTCTGCCTGGCATCGTGCTCGGTTATCTCTTCTTTATCCAAAACAGGCTTGAAATCAGCTCCGATGGCATCGTCCAAAGTTTTCTTTTGCCCTTTCATCCCCCGAAAATTATCAAAATTGAACAAATCGAATGGGTTGCTATAGAAACCCGAGGCATTCTACGGCATAGCGCTGGACAAGATTTCCATTATATCGCCATCATCAAGCTGAAGAACAACGAAGTGGTAAAAATCTCGCTTGCACTGTTGAGCCCGAATCGGGAGGCAAAAGAATACTTCCGCAAACTCTGCGGCCAAATGATGGAATACGATATCAAACGATCTAAGTTGCGCGATCTTCATGGGTTTAGCCGACTGGCTATAGAGGCCACTGTCGGACTGACTGACCTGGTCGAGGCTATGCACCAAAATATTGCACGTGTACCGGGCATTTCTGGCCCACCTAAGCAGCAACGTACGACCGGCGTGACAGGATTGGTTTATCGAAGCATCCGCACGATAACCGGGTTGGTGGGTGGCGGAATTGATGCCGGCCTTGCTCAGCTTTCTCCATTGCTTGGTGAAGGTCGCCCGTCGGCCGAGCGCGAAGCCATATTGGCTGCGCTGAACGGGGTGCTGGGCGATTACATGGCGGCCACTCACAACCCGTTGACAATTTCCATGCGTCTGCGCCGGGAGGGTCGCCCCCTGGAACTGACGACACAAGCCATGACAAAAGAAATATCGGAGCTCAGCGGTAAAGTGATTGTGATGGTTCATGGACTATGCATGAGTGATCTGCAATGGAACTGGGACGGGCATGACCATGGCGCTGCGCTGGCTCGCGAACTGGGATACACGACGATTTATCTGCATTATAACAGTGGGCTGCATATTTCCACCAACGGCGGCGCTTTTGCTGATTTGATCGAAGTCCTGCTGAAGATTTGGCCGTTGCCGGTGAAAGAGCTGGTGATCATCGGGCATAGCATGGGCGGGCTGGTGTCCCGCAGTGCATGCCATTATGGTGAAATCGCAGGCCACGGCTGGCTGCGAAAATTGCGCAAGCTTGTCTTCCTTGGCACACCGCACCATGGTGCCCCTCTGGAACGTGGCGGCAACTGGGTGGATATCATTTTGGGGAAAACCCCCTATACTGAACCGTTCGCTCGCATCGGGAAGATTCGCAGCGCTGGCATTACCGATCTGCGCTACGGCAACATAATAGACGAACACTGGCAAGGACGAGATCGTTTCGAACATTCGACAGACATTCGGAGCCCGGTACCGCTGCCGAAAGATGTTCTGTGCTTCGCGATCGCGGCGACTACCGGCAAGAAGGTGGACGACTTAAGAGACCGGTTTTTAGGTGATGGGCTCGTGCAAATGGACAGCGCTTTGGGAAGGCATGAAAAATCCAGCCTGACATTGTCGTTTCCACTGGAACGGCAATGGGTTGGCTATGGCATGAATCACATGGAATTGCTCAGTCATCCCGAAGTATATTTACAGATCAGACGGTGGCTTGCCTGTTGAAGCCCTGGACTGTCGTGTTTGCCGACGACATCTATCTGCGGGATAGTGGCTATCTGTGATAAAAATTGTCGATCATTGGAAGCTGAGGAATGCCTTTATGAGTTTGAAATTTATAAGATTCCTCAATGCTGTAATCCGTCATTCAAACCTACAGTATTCCAAAATTTTTCAGAGATGCGCACTATAACTTTACGAATCCGGCAGGGACAATGGCGGGACAATAGCGGTCACATCTTGATTTGTGATTTAATCTTATTGTACAATTTTTCCAAGGCATTCTCTTTTATCAATCTTGCCCTGAAAGACGAAATATTTCTGCTGACGGATGAAGAATAACTCCCGGTCCGCATCATCTGAAAAGATATTCTGCTGTTCATTCCCCTGGGACAACACATGATATAGTGCACCATCAAATTCTATTCTCCATGATCTGCTCATGACTTTTTCTTAATTCATTTTTTTTTGACGCGTCAATATAATTCATAATTCAAGACGTGACACCGATTACTCATAACCGGGCAGATGATGTCTGTTTGCTCGTGCCATAAAAAAATGCGTTATCTTATAATCAAAGAAGTTAAATACAACTTTTCCTTAAAGCCGCTTAAATAAGATACATAGCACTGGTTATACTTTTTTTCAATTGCTTGATCCGGTCTGCCGGGAATTCCGGCCCGGCAGAAAAAGTTGCGACAAAAGAGAGATATTTTTTGGAAACCGAAAAAACGTACACCACACCCGTACCGCCATTTCTTAAAACGCCCTTTTTAGCACCAAAAAGGTGGATTTAAGACCATCTGAGAGCCAAATCCAATGCTTATATTCTATTTTTTCAGTTGGTTGATTTGGTCCGACAAGAGTTATCAAAGCGAATCTGTTTACTATAATCTGATAATAGGGTAAACATATAAAAATAATCAGATTTTTTGTTTTAATTCATTCTGAAAATCAACAACTTTTATACAAAATCGGATATAAGTAGATATAATATAGGTATGCATCTGCGTCGAATAATAGATGCCATATCTATCCAAAACAAGGCATAATAAACCATCTGCTCAATTACCACGATATTTTGAATCCGAACAAGGTTAGACCGCAGACGGAAATAAATACAGGAGGAGAAACATGCTTAAGGCCTTAAAGAACAGGCGTCAATTGAAAGAAAAAGAGCGCAAGCTAAAAGAACACGAGGATCAACTCACCAAGAATATTGAAACCTTGAAATGCTCCACTCTAAAGCCCAGTTTGCTTTTGATGGAGGATGGTAATTTGGGATTAATGCCAGGAATTGATTATGGCGATATTATGGCAAACGCGCAATATAGGACTGCGTATGAAGAACTTTTAACACTAATTCCCTTGTCAGTCAACAATAGGAGTAAAACAACAATTGATTGCTTGATTGATTTAATCGATAAAGCGACCATGGACATTCTCAAAGAATGTTTTCGTTCGCTCCTTCAGATGTCAAGCAAAGAAGAACTGTCCAAAAATTTTATCGAAAGCCTGACGCGACTAAGAAAAAAACGAAATGATGATCCAGGTATAAGCAACAGTATGTGGATCGGTAATGAATTAGGACTTATTCTGTGCTTAATTGGCCTCAAAGACAGACAAGCCATTGCAATAGCATTGAAAAGTGCAAAAATTAATTATGTCCGGGAGTACATAATATCAAACTCCAAAGATGTTGGAATTCTTTTTGATAATTCAACTAAACTTTCATCCGACCTAAATGATTCAGATCAAGACAAGCGGATAGAAGCATTAGAAAAATTATCAGAAATGAAAAAACTGGACCTTATTATCAACGCGTTGCACAACGAGCATTATGACGTACGTTGCAAAGCTGCATTGGAATTGGGAAAAATTGGCGATAAAATTGCCGTTGAGCCTTTAATAGAAGCGTTAAATGATAATATTTCAGGCGCCGAAGCTGCTTCGGCACTGGGCAAAATTGGGGATAAAAAAGCGGTAATCCCGTTAATCAACCAATTAAAATGGAGGCATTGTGAAAGTACAGACAGTTGGTTTCATAACGAAAGCATTGAGGCATTAGGAATACTCTGTGATAAGCAGGCAGTTCCTTGCTTAAAAAAAATTTTCGAAGACAGTATGACGGAATCAATAAGGAAATGCACTGCGCGATCCTTGAAAAAATTAGGTGTTTCAATCAGTGCATTTCGCTATCACAGTTTAGCGCTAAAAGATTATGATTCTGGTGTTCGTGCAAAGGCAGCCAAAAACCTTGGACGTTTGGGCGACAAAAGAGCGACCAAGTTTCTTCAAACTGCTTTTAACGATAAACATTACATTGTAAGAAAAAATGCTGCGAAATCATTACGCAAGCTTAAGATACAAGTGTCAATGATTGAATTTTATACCAAATCGTTACAAGATATCGAATGCTCCATCCGTGAAAAAGCGGCAATCGCACTTGCTGAAACAGGCGACAAAAAAGCCATTACGCCATTGGTTTTGGCTCTTCAAGCTGAAAAAAATATCGAGGCAGAATGGGCGTTTCTTAATGCGTTGGAGGGCTTGGGGCATAATAAGGCCCCTTTTCTTATTTCTGACTTTGTCAACAAGTTTGTATTGGCGGAAAATTTAGATGTTTTAAAACAAGTTTTTTTAAAAATTAATAATGTATCCGTAAAAAAGGAAGTGCTAAAAAAAATAAAGAAGCAGGATTTTTTCTTTCATGTAGCAATTAATGATCCGGACCCAACTTTCAGGCAAATGGCAGCAATAAAATTAACTAGTCTTGGACACCTAAGAGCTGTTGTGCAGAATGAATCAGATAGTAGTGTCAGAAATACAGTGGAAAAGAGATTAACAGAGTTTAACAACAAAGAAATTGAACGAGCAAAACTTGGTAACGCACTAAAAGAGCAAATGGTTGCAAATGGTAAAGTCATTTACGATGATTTTAGCGGTTTTGAAATAGTTGATTTGACAGGAGTTCTTTGTCCGAATTGTAAAAAATTCGTTTTAAGAAAAAAATATCCCAGGGATGTGGGTGTAGATGCAAAAGACTGGAATCCATTTGCAGTATGGGATTGTGCTATTTGTGGATTTAGCATTAATGGTCCAGTGTAGGTATATCATTTAACAATAATACCAAAGAAAAGCTCGACTAGGAGAGTAACGAGATCATCTTTTTTGTTTTTGGCCACTATAGGGCCACTATAACGCGATAGTTATTTTTTTTTGTGCGACTCTCGGCGGTCTTTCCTTTTCTTAATTTATTATATAACGCCCTAAACTTACTAACAGAATATGGTCGGGTCGGCGGGTACGGGTCGGGCCGACGCAACAACCTATTATTTATGAGTAAATATCCCAAAAAAGGCGGTTATCCTGTCTTAACCCTGCCTTTTGAAGGTCAAAATCAGCACTATAAGGAAATTCATCTTCCCGGAGCTCAAAATCTTTATTAATCCGGTTTTTTTTCCGGTGAACAACTTTGATCCCCAATTCTTTTTTAATGTGGTCAATATAATCTTCACTGCCAACGGCAATGGCGGTTGACCATTTGCGATCACGCCCATACCTGTCAGCCTTAAGTACATCGTCTACTAATTTTGCATGCACTTTTTTAAGCATCGATATCGAATCCAGGCCCAACAAATTTGCCAAACGATTATAATTTATTGTGGCATAGCGTTGTTTCGGGTTTTGAATTTCATTGTATCCACTCCACTTCCACACCCCACTTGCACATAGACGGATGTGGCACAACCCCTGTACGGACCATATTCATATCAATATATGCCAGAAATTGAAACAAATGAGGTCCTTTTTCAACAGCAGTCGCATGATATCGATCTTCTCAATAAGCCCCCTGGCGTTTCTTTCGCCGGTTATACGGCTGTCCGGTTTGACCTGCCACCATCTGCATGGACTTTAGTATCGTATATCCCTGTCACCGTCATCGGATACCAACAAGTGGATGTGATTTGATGTGACAATATAATTCAAAACCACAAGACCATATCTATGCTTTGCCTTATAAAGCAGTTCCAGCCAACGGTCCTTCGTCTCTTGCAAACTTAAGCAAAAATTCTTTTTTGTGGCAGCGATGCGTTATGTGCCATACACACCCCCGGAATATAATATCGCTTTGCACGCGGCATTTTTCAATTTTTCCCTTAGACTGCTAGTTTGGACCATCAAAATGGTAACCTAACGAACAAGGATAGATCCGTGTGAGCACAGCGAACCACGATCTTATCCAGG